>JASJYH010000040.1 GCA_030123675.1 Anaerolineae bacterium
AAGTTAAGTTTATGCCCCCACTGTAATTAAGTGGTGTTGGTGATAAACAGCAACCATCCTTCCGGCTCAGATCACACAAGCAGCGAATAATGAAAGATTTAGTCCGAAATCTAATTTGTCCTCTCAGATCGTCTAAATCTTTTTTATCAACAATAGCGTCTGGTCATCAAATTGGGGTTCCTGACCCACAAACTGGTCCAATTCATCTTCGATACCCCGGATAATATTCTCAGCCGATTTTTCCTTGCTTGCCTTAAAGGCTTTTATAATCCGTTTTTCCCCAAACATTTTTTCATTGCTCGATAAGGCTTCGTTTAAACCGTCGGTATATAGCAGGAGATTATCTCCTTTCTTCATGACCAAGGATCGCTCCTCGACATCTTCACCATCTATAACCCCCAGAGCGATACTGGTACGAGTCAAACGTTTTAATTTTCCTTCACGATTAAGCCACAGTGGTGGGTTATGGCCAGCATTAGCATAAACCAGTTTACCGGTTTGCGGATATAGAACCACATACACTGCTGTAACAAACATTCCTTGCTTTGTGTCAGGAATAAGTAAGTCGTTGACCCGCCGCAGGGCCTCTGCAGGCGATTGTGTCTCCTTAACGGCAGCACGTACAAGGGTCCGGGTGAGCGCCATAAAGAGTGCAGCCGGCATGCCCTTGTCGGCTACATCAGCGATAAACAGGCCTATTCGTCCATCTGGAAATTCCATAGCATCGTAAAAATCACCGCCCACCTGGCCGGCAGTGCGCCAACGAGCTGCTAGGTCCCAACCCGAACGGTTTGGTAATTCATCTGGGATGAAAGATTTTTGAATTTTACGCGCCAACTGGATTTCAGTCTCTAGCCGATCACGGGCAATCTTTTCTTCTTGAAGACGATCATTTTGGATTACCAGCGCTGCTTGTTGTGCTATCCCATTAATTATCTCTAAACGACGATTCCTGAAACGTAATCCCTTGGGGGCTTCTTTAAGCAGAATAATTCCAAAGATATCGTCTTTTATCAGCAAGGGAACAGCCAAATGAAGTCGCCGATTAATTTTTAGAAAAGATTTTTCGGTTAGCCCATCTGGGACTTTTTTATCCATCCAATCTTGGATGGTTTCATTTTCACTCAGTTGGTCGGCAATAACTCTTGCATGTCTGCAAGCGGCAGCCAGTAAGGGTGAACTTTCCTTGGAAATCTCTTTATTCCAAAAGGCAGCCTTTTCAGCCCTGGTCAAACCGTATTCTTGACTTGGACAGTAGGCCTCTTTTTCAGGGTCCCAAAGATAAAGAGCACACTTATCTATGCCTATAAGGATTGGGATGATACGAATAATTGCACTCAATGACTCGTTGAGGCTTTTTGAGTTAACTACTGCTCGGGAAACTTGCAATAAGGCTGCCGAGGTATAAGCTTGTTCCTGAGACGAATCGAATAATCGGGCGTTTTCGATTGCCACAGATGCATAACTCGCAAAAGTAGTGGTCATAGCCTGAGATTCGTGGCCATATCGATCGGGTTTAGCATGTGCCAAAGATAAAATGCCAATAAGCTGATCCCCGATTCGCAAAGGCGCAGTTATGGACGAATAGCTATCATTAAAACCGGCTGCTAGTCCAGATGGACATTTGGCATCTTCCGGATTTCGAATTGTCGGTTTGTCAGAGACGAGTGAATTCATAAGCGCTATTGATGCTTCTGGAGAATTCTTTCGCGCGTTTTCTAATTTTTCAAGGGCACAACCATGCACTGCAGCTAGATGGAGCACCCCTTCGTCGAAAAGCCAAATTGCCGAAACGTCCACAGGTAAAGTTTTATTCAACTCTGAGAGGATAGAATCCAGAACTTGATCGACATCTACATTGGCGGAAAGTAACACTGCTACTTGTCGGAGACTATCAGCGACTCGGTGCCGCCATTGTTCTGATTTATATAATCTGGCATTGTGAATAGCGGACGCGATATTTCCAGCCAAAGTATTAAATATTAATTTCTCGCCTTCAGTAAATGCGTTAGGTCTTTCACTTTGCACATTTAAGACACCAACCACCTTCTGGTCAAATATCAAAGGTACATACAATTCTGATTTAATATCGATATTTGTTTTAGGCCCGTTTTCAATGTGTTCATGATGGTTGATGCCGTTTGCAAGAATCATTTCTCCAGTCCTTGCGACTTTTGAAACAATGGCTAGTGGATCGTCTAATGAATATGAATTTCCATTCAGCTCATGGTTTCCATCCCCGCTTCCGGCTGCATAAATCACTCGCCGGCGCGTAGTGTACACGCTATACAAATGGACCAACGGAAACCCAAATTTTTGATGTATTAATCCAGTTGTCTTTTGCATAATCTCATTCAAATTAAGGGACGAAGTTATTGTTTGGCTAACTTCAGCAATTAGTTCCAATTGTTCAGTACGACGCCGCAGATTACTGTACAAGTTTGCGCTTTCTACTGCGCGGGCAACATTGGCTGCCAATGCATCTAGCACGATCAAATCGTTCGGATGAAAGGCTTGCAATTGTTCGCTTTGTACGTCTAAAACACCCACTACTCGATCTTCAACAATTAGAGGTAGCACGACTTCGGATTTTGTATTAGGCAAGATTGGGATATATCTATATCGGTTATCTGCATTGACATCCTCAACCACAATTCGTTCACCGGAATACGCAGCCTGCCCAATTAATCCTTGTCCCATCTCTATCTCGAGCGATACATCTGGTTCGCGGTTTTTGTTTCGGGGAGCAGAAGCGCTAGAACGAAAAAGCAATTTTTGATCACCTGGGTGACAGGTAAATATTCCTACATAATAATAATTGAACGTTTGTTGTATAAGTTTTGTAATCTTGCGAGCCAGATCGTCTAAATTCATAACATTGGCGATTTGAGCGCTGACTTCTCGGACAAGGTTTATTTGATTTAGTCGGAATTGCTCCACGGCTACCCGGTGCGATGCAATCAATCCCACCGATATTACACTGGCCAGGGCCTCCAGAAGTTCTTTTTCTCCCTGATTAAGTTCTTCCTTTTCATTATCGCTTATTTGGATTACACCCAAAATAAGACCTTGATCTTCAAGCGGAAATGCTGCAAGAACTCCCCCAGAGCCCTCATCATTAGAGCTGCGAATTATCGATGAACCGGAAGTAAACGCCGCTCGCATCTCCTCTGAGTTTGGTTCAGGCGGAAAAATGGAGGCCGCATCCCAATTTGGCAATCGGAACAGATCCTCATGAAGCCACACTTGCACTTCGCCAGAGATAAGGCGCTGGGTGGTATTAATGATTTGATCTTTTTGGGCTGACAGTGAGGTGGTGCTGACAATTTTTTCTCCCAGGCCAGTTAGCGTTCGCCAATCCACAGGTTCAGGAGAACGGGACAAAGGAGTCACCCAGAATCACCTTTAATTTTTAACATCGTTAATTTGTTGCCTGATTCTAATGATGATTCATAAGAGATTTTATCCATAAGTTTGCGCATGAGAAAGACCCCCAATCCACCAATTTCCCGTTCAAAAAGATCGCCTTTAATATTAGGCTCAGGGATACTTGATGGGTCGAAAGGCTTCCCATTATCACGCATTACAATTTTCAATTCTCCATCCACGAACCCACACTCAATTTCTATTTTTCCATTTTCAATCTCAGCATAAGCATGTTCGATAATATTCGAACTTGCTTCATCAGCTGCGCATTGAATGGCATAAATCTCTTTATCCGAAAAACCGTTTCGGCGTGCTATTTCTCCGACAAATTCTCGAATTTCGTCAAGAATTTCGAAATGGGCTGTAAATACAGATTTGTTCATTTTGAAATAAATAGCCGCCCACATCTTTTCGACAAAGGCGGCCAAAATAATTTAATCCAGAATCATGATCAGCAAGTTAAAAACTATTTACCGCGTCAGCGCCATTGTCAAATATCTTAAAAAGTTCATCGAATCCGGTTAAATCCAAAGCTTCCTTTACGATTTGAGGAACAGAGGCCAATAAAATTTCACCTCGATTAAAACGTTTACATTCACGCTGGCTGGATAATAATGTACGAAATCCAGCACTTGACATATATTCCAAATCGCTCATATCCAGGATAATTTTATAACGGCTATCTCCAGTCAAGGAATCAAGAATTTTGGTTAAATCTGGGGCAGTACTGCTATCAACACGCCCACTTAAGGTGACCAAATCACAATTTTTATATTTTTTTATTGAGGTTTCCATCAGCAAGCCTCTTACAATGAGGGGTTTTTATGATCTAAAAAATTATAACATGATAAATTTGGTCCCTTCTTTTCTCTTGTTAGCCCTATGCATTCTATTCTGGCTATGGCAAAATACTCGTATGCCACGTTGGGTTCCAATATTAATTACAGCTATCCTAGGAATAACCCTTGGACTGATCTACGGTTGGGCGATTGACCCCGTTCAATATTCAGACATCACTCCCGCTGCCTTACGCATCGATTACCGAACCGATTACGTGCTGATGGTTGCCGAAGCCAATCAAGCCGACCAGAATTCTGAGCTTGCAGCCCGCCGATTAGCGTTACTTGGCAGTGAACCGCCTGCCATTATTGTAGACCAAGCATATATATATGCTCAACAATCTGCTTATTCAGTCGATGACCTATCAATAATTCAGGAATTGGGCGTAGCTATGCAAGCTTGGGACGTTAACTCAGGACCAAACACACCATGAGGTTTAATGATTATCGTTGGATTTGGTTGCTGACATTAATTTTGGGTTTTGGGTTAGGTTTGACTTATGCCTGGGAAATTTCCCCTGTTCAATATGTAGATGCCGAACCGCACTCTCTGCGCGATGATTTTAAAGACCACTTCAGGTCTGTCGTCGCTGCTGCTTATTTCTCGAACCAAGATTTAGATCGTGCCCGTGCCCGCTTAAGCCTCATTCGCGATCCAGACCCCTCCCAAGCATTAAGTGCCCAAGCGCAACGCATGTTGGCTGGCGGTGAGTCACCAGAATTAGTCAATCAAATTGCCGTACTCGCATCTGCATTTCAAGGTCAGGAAATTGGCCAGCCACTTCCTACGGTTATAGAAAATGATGGCAATTCGTCCATTCCAACTGTGATATCTTCAACAGTGGTAGTAAAGTCAACTTCACCAACAACTGAACTTGAGATGACCATCACCCCAGTTCCAATATTTACTCCTACACCCCGACCAACTCGTACACCTACACCTACCTTGGGAGCACCTTATCAATTAGTAGGCCAAGATACATTTTGTGAAACAATATTAGCAGATGGGTTGCTACAAATCTTTGTTACAAATTCTTCTCGCAAACCAATCCCGGGGGCAGAGATCATTATCACCTGGGACGGTGGCGAAGAACATTTCTTCACCGGATTGAAACCCGAACTTGGTCATGGGTATGCTGATTTCTTGATGACTGAGGCTGAAAATTATACCGTCCGTATGGCTGATGGAGGCACCGCAGCCACCGATGTTTTTGCCGAAACCTGTACAGATACAGCTGGAAACACCTACCTAGGGGGCCAACGGATTTCGTTTCAGCAACCCTAACCCCCCTGTTAGGGTATGATACTCAGCGCGTCTGCCCCATCCCGTACTTCTATATCCACCGGCGAAGCGGGGTCTGGACTGAAAAGTATCTGATTGGTTGCATTCACTCCGAACACAGAAATGAGATACTGTAATGTATATAAGGTTGGCCCATAGACTACTAAAGTTGTTCGTGCATATTGGCTGTTAGCAAACCCGCCCGCTTCAACAACCTGCACACCTTGTGAAAGCAAAAAATTTCCGGTGCGTTCTGGTAATCCATCTATATAGGTTCCATTTACCACACGGACGCGAGCACCATCTTCTTGCATCAAAGCTACGAGGT
Source organism: Anaerolineae bacterium (assembly GCA_030123675.1). Classification (GTDB taxonomy): domain Bacteria; phylum Chloroflexota; class Anaerolineae; order Anaerolineales; family Villigracilaceae; genus JAABUE01. The sequence continues at coordinate 5,876 of JASJYH010000040.1, forward strand.
CACCAGATGCCATGGGGCTAACAGGACCTGAGGCTAAGAAAATTTCATCACGTAACACGCGGATTTTATCCGGTTTGGCTTTGAAAATGCTAGCTGGGACACCGTTCAAGATTACACTTTCCAATCCAACCATCGAGAAATCGATTACACCCCGTTTAATATTTTCCTTGGGAACCTGAGACAATAAAACACCCAGCTTCAAGGCATCATCAAACCCTAAGTTTGTTCGTAGGCCCGCTTCGGCCTCAGCATAAATTTCGGGGGCCTTTGAAACCATAGTGGGAAAATTTTGTGGGGAGAATACCTGATCCAACAATGCCAAAATAATTTTTTGCTGACGATTCGCGCGGTCTACATCCCCACCAGCGGTCTTGCGGTTGCGTGCATAACCTAAAATCTGGTAGCCCCAATATTTTTTACAATGTGGACCCATTTTGACAGGAGGTTTGGGACCAATCGGATCAATCGTTATCCTTTCCCCTGGGCATAGGTATAAACCGCCCATTGCATCAATAGCTTCTTCAAAAGCGTTGAAATCTATTTGCACATAAAATTGGATAGGCACGCCGATAAATTGTTCAACTGTTTTTACAGCCAAACCAGGCCCACCACCGGGTAATCTGTTTCCCTCACCTGAAGAATATGCAGTATTAATCCGACTATATCCAAATCCAGGGATATTGACCCACAAATCACGCGGGATCGAAAGCATACCTGCCGTTTTACTGATTGGGTCAATTGTGAACAAAATCATGGTATCCGAACGTGGCGCTCCTTGTCCAACCTCCCAATCACGCGCATCCAGACCGATAAATAAAATTGTTACGCGACTGCCGCCATCCCACGATGGCAATTCAACTTCTGGGGCTACTATTTCAGGTAAAGGAACACCTTCTACAACAATTGGATTGCCTTCTTCATCAAAAGAGATTTTGGGTTGACCCAATCCAGTTTCTGTTCCACAAATACTTGGGGCCATACCAGGCAATTCGGATATTGACCAACAAGTAACGAAATTTCGAATAGTGTAAAATATGGGAAATGCAACAATGATCGCAACTACAACAATAATGATCTGGGCTATCGAGATTCGTTTAACAAAATTCAAGTTTAGTTTTTTCATTATCTACACCTAGTACAAAAGTCGTATTTCTTTAGGGAAAGATATTCGGCGTGCACAAACCCAAAACAGGTATTGATGGATTAATCCGCAGACTATATCATACACCGTTAGGATTGGAAAGCGATAAAGCCTGAACACCAATATTCAACTTAGCCTAATATGTGAGGGATCATCGCGCTCGACCCACTATATCGCACCTTGAAGAATACCAATTATCGGGTTACATTGCCGGAGGAGGCACTGGTAATTTTTTGGTCTCTGTGCTGATCCATTTATCCCCCTCATCGATCAACATGACTGGAATATCATCTACGATGGGGTATTTACGTTGACAGTCTTGGCATATTAGCCAGACATCTTTATATAATTTGAGCATTCCATCTTTCTCTCGGACACAATTCGGACAGCGTAATATCTCTAGTAAATCCTTACTAATCATATAAGCTCCATATCGATTGTGCGCTATTTTACCATTGGGTTGAAAAATCAACAATTAACCTAGGTCGATGGTGACCTACAAAGGCTTTTTCGCTTGGCCAATTTTTCAGGATTTTCGGTACCAATTGCAACTTCACAAATTGCTTGCCAGGGTTGATAATGTGTTGTGTAATCATCGCTAAAATAAATTACATCGTTTTTAAAAACTGTGCGTGTAACTGTCACATCCGCTCCGTTGGCTGCCCAATCAACCTGCCGAATTTGACCTGATTTTAATTCTTCTGTCTCTTCGAATATGGGTTTAGGCGCTGGAACCACATTTTGCGGGCCGGTTGTTTGCCAGGTGACACTCCGCCCATCACTTGTAGAGTACATTTTCCAAGAAAGCGTACGGGCATCAACGTTAACATCCGTTTCCATTAGGATCCAATAAGGCGTATCATTCGTGAATTTGAAGTCAACAAGGGGGAAATAGACCGTAGCATCTAAACCCGCCAAATTCGAATTTATAGCACCGCTCGCGGATTGTTCGTAGTACGAAACACGATAGGCATGTGAATAACGTTCATTTACAGGATATCCTCCGAAAAATACCGCACGGAACAATGTTGTGCTAACTTGGCAAACACCTCCGCCTACACCCTTGATTGTACGGCCACCATAGATAATTAGCGCTTCCGCAAAGCCATTATCCAAGCTGATATCTCCTAATGTGTTGCCCATAGAAAAAATCTCTCCAGGAGCGATTAAGACACCATGGAATTGTGCAGCTGAGATTTGAATATTTTGAATTCTCTCCGCGCTAGAACCGTAAAAATAAGTGGTTTCGGAACTTACCAATTCTATAATCCCTAACTGTTCAGCTGTGGAATTATCTGTTACAGCCGGGAGGGTTTCAACAATTCGTAAAGGGATATTATGTTCGCCTACCAGTAAAGCCTCGTTAATCGCTTTGATGCTGGCATCCACATCTACAGTGCGCCCAATATTGGCGTTCTTAATTATTTCCAATCGCCGGGTTGTGTCATTGAATGTAAAACTAGCATTTTCCGACTCGCGATCCACTCGGGTTGCTATTCCAAGCAATATTTCTCGGAGCGTGGTTGTGTCAAAACCAACCTGGACTTCATTCTCCACCCGTTGAATTGTGAGCATATTCGCTAATATCTGTAAATCATAATTCCACGGACCCGGATCAGATTCTCCCCCGCCGGCTATATAAAGCCTTAATGGCTGACTAAGCACTTTTCGGGCCACTTCTGCCTGTTCTGAAACATCGACAATATCTGGAATCCGTTCACGGATAACCAATGGCACCTCCCCATCTCGGAAAGTTTGCATCTGTGCACTCAAAAACACAAGCGTACTATCAACGTCTAATTCCCGTCCTATTTGCCCAGGAACAGCAAGGACGTTTGTCCCTTCCACTTTCAAACTGGCCTCTACTACCGGCTGATTGACTTCGGAAGACAAAGCTTGCAAATATTGATGCGCTACACGTTGGTCGAATATGATGACTGTTGACAATGCCACCCCACCGATACGGGCCCGCAATTGACCATCGAGACTACCAAATAACCCACCTCTTCGGCCTAATTTGTAGGCACCTTGAGCACTTGAAGAGGCATCGAAGACCATACCCATTTGTGCTGGGTTAACAACCCAAACCCGGTCGCCATCCCGGAGCACAATTTTGCCATTAAAAGGGTAGGATAAGGTTTGATTTAGTTTAAGGGCTGCCTCCACCGGCGAGAGACCGGATAAATCAACGCCTGCAACCGAAACACCAGGAAAGATGCGGCCGGCATACATCAGCTGAAATCCAATTGTCCAAATAAAGGCTGCCCCAAGAAATAGTGTCAATCCACCCAAAAGTACAGTCAAAATCTGCGGAAGAACAGGATTTCGGCGCGGGTTCGGATAGGAGATGGATGTCATGTAGAAATTATACCTTTTCCAAATGAATACATTCTTAAAAGCTCAAATTACCTTGGAATCCCCCAGATAGCTGATTTAGGATAATTATCCATCTATCCTATGCATCTACTGTTGTGCTTGTTGAAATACTCTTTGAAATTCTTTTATAAAAAATTCTGCAATTATTTCATTATGAAATATGATGACATTCTCGTCATTACGAATTTCCGCGCTTCGAGAGAAATTATATGAGCCAGTGATCACAATTTTTTCATCAATAATTATGGTTTTATGGTGCATTTGTTCTTGATTTCCATCAATGAAAACATCCAACCGGGCTTGTTTAAAGAAATCATACTCGGTGCCAATATTTGATTTAACTTGCCGTTCTTCCATCACTCCGGCCACGATCAGGCCATTTTCAGCTTGTACGCGCATGGCTTGACCAATTTCATCGGACGTGAATGAGAATGCCATAAAATAGATACTCTCTTCGGCATTTTCCAAAATTTCTACGATACGGTTTGCAACGCCATCGTCCGGTGAAAAGTAGACCTCTAACTTTGTTCCATTTATGGTCACTTCTTGATTTGGTGTCACCGCGGCTATATTGGCACCAAATAAGTCATCTACAAACATTTCATTAAACTCTTGGGTGTAATTCTCTGCCACTTTGACAGAACGAATATGGATCAATTGGTTATTGTCCTTATATGTTCCAGAGTAAGTGAAATTCATAGTGCCCATCCAAACATCGGATCGGTCGATCACCACAAATTTGTCATGCATTAATCCATCCCGACGGTCGCCCAAAACAGGCACTCCTGATTCTATTAATTTTTGAGGAGCAGAGCGGTCCATGTTCCCTGATTCCATAACAACCCGAACCTGGACACCGCGATTTTGCGCATTAATGAGTGCCTTCCGGATACTTGCCAGGCTCAGGCTGTAAATTGCTACATCTACTGTTAGACGAGCCCTATCGATCGCTGCTACCAAAGGGCCTTCAATACCCCCAGTTTCCTGGGCAGCTTGCGGGCTTTCTGGGTTCGTAAAGTAAATGTCAATCCAGGGGCCATGGGCACTGTATCCAGCCGGAAGCTGAGATTCTATAAGCTCAAATTTAGGCAATTCGGTTGCCGCGGTAGTTTCAACCTGAATCTCAGGTGTTTCAGTTCCATCTGGATTATCTAGTAATCCGGGATTGTTTATGCCGCATCCAGAGTTTACCAACAGGGTAATTAAAATTAAAACTTTTATTAAACGGGATTGTTTCATGAAGCCTCCTGAGCCCAATTATACTGGGAACACAGTGATATAATCGCCCCGCCATGTCATTTGCTGAATTTATGTATACAGAAATTTTCAAGCCCAAACCACTCAAGGCACTTGTCAATGCTATTCTCTTGAGAGTTATTCCGGAGACGATACGATACGGTCCGGCCACATTACATCTTGATATGAATGATCCAGTCGTATCAGGGGCCTTGGCTTTGCGAGTATTTGAACCCAGTGAGTTGGCTTTTTTTCAAAGATATTGCAGAGGTGATATGACCATGGTAGATATCGGTGCGAATGTGGGCCTGTACAGCGTGTTGTCCATGCATCAATTGGATTCTTCCGGCCGAATTGTCGCTTTCGAGCCCCATCCAATAACCTTCTCCATCCTGCAAAAAAATATTGAAACCAACCAAGCCGGGGAAGATGTAGGCCCTCACGTTGATGTGTATAACATGGCCGCAGCCCCGGAAAGAGGCATGTTGGAATTGCGATTAAATCCGGAAAATCGGGGTGATAACCGTCTTTATCAGGGTACTTACCAAGGTAAAATTGAAAATTGGGAAACCACTCCAGTAAAGAGTATACCAATCGATAGTATTTTTGATGAACTTGGGATTGACGAGGTTAATTTCGTAAAAATAGATATTCAGGGATATGAACTTCAGGCACTTACTGGTTTTAAAGAAACTTTAACACGGTCTAAAAATGTTATTTTGATGAGCGAATTTTGGCCAAAAGGATTGCGCGAAGCGGGTGATAGTGGCAGGAAATATCTTCAAGCCCTTGTCGATCTCGGTTTTCAGCTTTATGAATTGAAGGAAAGACCTCGCGGTAAGGTTGAGCCCCTTAAGAATTGGGACCAACTTAACCTGCGGCTACAAGATCGAAAATATGCCAATATTATTGGGGTTAAAGGCTACCCACATATTTTTGAAACCAATTGAACAATAATTATCTAATACCCGGACAACCTGATAATGATGGCTGAAATTGCCCTACGCAACCACTTCAGACATAATTATCTACTTGGATGGGAACTAGGAATATTCAGGGGCCCCATTATTAGCACCCATCCCACCTTAACAACATACTGTAAATCATGACTGAGGCACCAAGATCTGCCAATCGCCAAATCGCTCGGGCGGCTGGGACAGTTATGATCGCCATTGTTTTTGGTCAGATAATTGGCCTTTTACGCGGCATTTTAGTTGCACGTGCATTTCCTGCCGCTGAGTTAGATGCATTTTTTGCAGCGAACCGAGTCTCAGAAACTTTATTTAACCTATTAGCAGCAGGCGCACTTGGTTCAGCATTTATTCCTACTTTTACAAGTTTGTTGGCAAAAGATGATAAGAATTCAGCATGGAAGTTGGCCTCTTCGTTGGCCAACCTTTTGGTTCTATCCTTAGGCTTAATTGCCCTCCTGGCTGCAATTTTCGCTCCACAAATCGTACGCTATGGACTGGCACCTGGATTCGCATCGAATCCTGCGCTCTTCTCGCTTACAGTCGACTTGCTCCGGATTCAACTGATTTCGGTAGTTTTTTTCGGGGTCGGTGGATTAATCGTGGGTGTCTTAAACGCACATCAGGTTTTCCTCATCCCTGCACTAACTCCCGCTATGTATCAACTCGGCATGATCTTCGGCTTGCTCGTGCTGACACCCAGCATGGGCATTTACGGATTGGCTTGGGGGGTGGTCATTGGAGCGGTCACGTATTTGCTCTTGCAATTACCCAGCTTGATAAACCAAAAGGGCCTTTACTCCGCTTCCCTCGGTCTTCGAGATGCGCTCGTGAAAAAGGTTTTTCGGCTGATGGGCCCGAGGGTTGTGGGCGTGGCTGTTGTCCAATTAAATTTTTGGGTAAATATCTGGCTAGCATCTCAAATGGCACCTGGCAGTGTGGCTGGTTTGCAATACGGATTCTCGCTCATGCTAATGGCGCAAGTTGTGTTAGCCCAATCCATAGCTATCGCCGCCATGCCGACTTTCTCAGCCCAATTTGCTCTTGGAAAATTGGACGAGATGCGTGGATCCATTTCATCAAGCATCCGGGGCGTGATTTTCCTTTCGCTTCCCGCAAGCGTCGGCCTGATCTTGCTACGCAAACCCATTATTATCACACTCTACCAACGAGGCGAATTCGACGAACGGATGACTAGCTTAGTGACATGGGCATTACTTTGGTATGCAAGTGGCATGATTGGCCACTCTGTAATGGAAGTTCTAACGCGTGCATTCTATGCCCAGCACGATACCAAAACCCCGGTTATCGTGGGTGGCCTCGCTATGGGTTTGAATGTAATTTTTAGTATTACCTTTGCCAACCTTTTCAATAAAATCGGCTGGCTACCACTCGGCGGTTTGGCCTTGGCGAATTCCTTGGCTACCACGTTGGAAGCCGCTGCGTTATTTATTATCATGAGAAACCGATTGAAGGGCATCTTCGAGACTCACATTCTGCGCGGTGGACTTCAGTCCGTAGGTGGGGTGCTCCTAATGTCGGCTGCCGTGTTGCTTAGCCTACATCTCTTGGCAGACTCCCCCGCATGGCTGATTGCTCCAATTGGGATTATTGCTGGCGGTTTCGTCTATGCACTATCGTTAGCAGCATTTCGCGTCCCTGAGTTGAATACGTTTTCTGAAACAATCCGTCGAAGGATTAATAAAAAAAGACAGGCTTGAGCCTGTCAAATATGTGGGTCACCAAAACCATTAGAAAGGCCAGAACGACCACATCAAAGTTGCCACGAACATCCCAAACAAGACCCCACCGGTCACCTCCAAAGGGGTATGCCCAAGAACTTCTCGCAATTCCTTTTGGTCAACGGTATGGCCACGCAATAACTCTTGAAATACAAAATTGATGCGTTGCGCATGCATACCCACTTGTCTACGTGAACCAGCTGCGTCATAGGTGACAACCATGGTTATGGCAACACCCAAGGCAAACAATGGGGTCTCAAATCCATAAAACAAGCCTGTTGCAAGGGTAGCGGATGTAAGCAAAGATGTATGGGAACTAGGCATGCCGCCTACGCTTAGTAATAGGCCCCAATTCCAGCGCCGTGTAAATAAATAATCAAATGGCATTTTAATCATTTGCGCCAGAAACCAGGCTGTCAACATTGTGATTAAGACTTCGTTTTGAAAAAGAGCTCCCAAATTCACAAATTACTCTCCCGCCACTAGTTCAGATAATTCATCACCAGATAATTCACGAACTTTGAGTTCGGCTCCCTCGAGTAATTCGCTGCAACGTTTGACCAGACCCTGCCCGCGCTCATACAGTGACATGGCCTCATCCAATGGATTTTGCTGGCCTTCTAAAGTATCGACGATTGTTTCCAATTCGGCAAAAGCCTGCTCATATTTCAATTTTTCAATCGGTTTTGGAGATGATGATTTGGCCATTATGACTCCTTATTTTGTGTAATAGTAGCATCGAAAGCCCCATCGCTGATTTGAACTTTAATTTTTTCACCCATTTTCGCCATTTTTACCTGGTTTAATAGCCTGTTATCAGATTGCCTGGTGACGACTGCAAATCCTCGGCCGAGCACGGCAAGCGGATTCAATGCTTCCAAGCGCCGCTCAAAACCATTCAGCTGGGACATTTCTAAAACGACAATACTATTTAATGCGTTCAGTGAACGGCGGGCGAAATTGTCAAGGCGTTGTCGGTCTATTTGGATAAGACGTAGGGGTGAGGAGATTCGGAGACGAGCTGTCTGGTTTTCGAAATCAGCTTTTTTAACGGTCAGCAGGTTGAGGCTCGAGCTGATGAGGCGGTCTTTCATCCCAACCAGATATGATTTCAAATCTATAATTGAAATGGGAGTGGCCAATTCAGCAGCAGCGGTCGGTGTGGGCGCACGCAAATCGGCAGCGAAATCACACAGCGTGAAATCGGTTTCATGCCCTACGCCACTTATGACAGGCGATCCAGCAGAGGCAACAGTTCGGGCTACTTGCTCATCATTAAAAGCCCATAAATCTTCAATGGAACCTCCCCCGCGGCCGATCAAGATCACATCCGGTTCATATTTATTTAATGAATTAAGCGCAGCAACAATTCCAGCCGGGGCTTGATCGCCTTGAACAGGTGTGGGTGCTACAATGACTTCTACCAGTGGAAGGCGTCGATTTAAAGTATCGAGCATATCACGCAGGGCGGCACCAGTCGTGGAGGTGACAATTCCTATCGTACCTGGCAATTCTGGAATTGGCCGTTTTCGATCTGCGTCAAACAACCCCTCTGCTTCGAGCATAGATTTTAGGCGCAAAAACTCTTGATATAGTGCGCCCTCTCCTATTGGTCTTATGATATCGGTATAAAACTGGTACTGACCTTGGGGTTCATAGACCCCAATACGGCCATGTGCTTCGATTTCCAAGCCATTTTCCAATGCCAATCCTAGGCGGCGAGTATCGCCTTTCCACATGACACTTCGTAAGGATGCGCTCGAATCTTTTAGCGTAAAGTACATATGGCCCGAAGCCGGTTGTGCCAAATTTGATATTTCCCCCTGAACCCAGACATCTTGTAAATTAACGTCTGTCTCCAGCAGGGTGCGAATATGTTGAGTCAGGCGGGTTACCGACCAAATAACTGAGGCGAATAGGGAGGGTTGGGACATTTCTAAAAGGATACTCCATTCTTATAAGTCTTTCAAGTCAGCTAGGTTCGGATGGTATTTTTTATTCCATAAACCCAAAACCCTCCAATTTTTTACTGAGAAATCACAGACCATTTGGACACCATTGCAAATTAGAAGATCGAACCTATCTCTGCTAAAATCTTTGAACTGTGAAAAGGATCTGGTCCCCGTGGCGCATGAAATATGTTGAAAATCATAAAGACCAAAAGGGTTGCATTTTTTGCAATGCGTTGGCACAGACAGAGGATGATGATAATTTAATCATCAAACGGGGTGATCTGGCATTTGTAATCTTAAATCTATATCCTTACACAAGTGGCCACATAATGGTCGCACCTAATGCACATCAGTCATCTTTGGAATATATTGGGCGAGAAGCTCGTGCAGAAATGATGGAGCTGGTCTCCCAGGCAATTGTAATCATTAAAGGGATCTATAAACCACATGCTTTTAACGTGGGTGCAAATATTGGAGAGGCTGCCGGTGCTGGAGAACCCGGACATGTACACATGCACATCGTCCCACGTTGGACCGGGGATACGAATTTCATGGGCACTTTGGGTGAAACCCGCGTGTTGCCTGAAGCATTGAAAGATACTTACAAAAGGATCAGGGAATCCTTTCAAAAATAACAGGTAATGTGCTAAACATCGGGGGTATCCTAATGAAAACAAAGGATTTTGTATGCAAAAAAAGTCTGTTACCTCGTTTTCAATTTTAATTTCTATTATCTTGTTGACGATTGCATATGTACCAAGCCTCTATGAAAAAAATCCAACCGAAGTGCTGGATACTCAGGAACCAGACAGCGCGTCGATCAAAAGCAAGGAAATCTCGCCTACATTTACACCCACACCAAAACCGCCGCAGGAAATCCTGCCACCCGTATCGTATGGCCCAAACAAAGAAGATTTTCCAAGGGCCATCAACCCGTTTACGGGACTCGCTAGCGCCGAACCAGACCTGCTCAAACAACCCGCTCTGCTAGTTTCGATCCCTCACTTTCCGCCAGACGTACGTCCGCAAGGAGGATTATCGTTCGCACCGTGGGTCTTTGAATATCTCATCGCCACCGGCACAACCCGTTTTGCAGCAATATTCCATGGGCAGGTTCCGTATCCCGAAGCTCCTTTGACAGGCGGTTGTGAAGTCCGCAAAGAGCCATTTGTACAAGAGGGCACTTTGCTGGGAAATCGGGTCTGGCAAGATCTGAACACAGATGGGATCCAATCACCCGAAGAGCCGGGTGTGGGCGGCATATGTGTAAATCTCTATACAGCAAACGGACAACTCGTCCAACAAACAACCAGTGACTCGAACGGCTATTATGGATTCAACGTGGAAGCAGGAAGATATATAATTGAATTTGTCAAACCTGAGGGCTGGGAATTCACGGAACCAAATGTGGGATACGAAAATACTGACAGCGACGCCGAGCAAGATACGGGGCGGACAGAGGCGTTCCGAGTTGACTCGGACGTTCGTCTCTGGGACGCAGGCCTGATTCCCTTAATTGAACCTGATCCAGCCGATATACCTGCTGCCGAGGTCGGCCCGGTGCGGTCAGCGCGTCTTATTCACATCCACCTGCAGAACTTCCTACAAGATAGCTGCCTGATCTATGCCGGAGCTACTAGACAGATCAGAAATAAAATCCCGGCTTGCGCAACGGTCTTTAAAAAAGGGGACGGGGGCATGGGTAGTATGCTAGAGATACCACGCATGGTGGCAATCTCGGAGGAGAACGGACGTAAGAAGGGCAACGTTTTTAACTACGCTAACAACCTGTTTGCCGAAGAAGTGCCTCCGGGTGGCGTTCCGGCAACGCAAGCGGATATGTTCTTTTCACAGCTCAACCAGAGCAAATGGGTGTACGACCCTACCTACCAAGGCTGGCTGCGCTATGTGGACAACACCAGCGAAGAGACCGAATTTCATGTAGACGTGGACCGCCTGAACGGACGCCAAATTTACTTTGAAAATTTGATCGTGCTGTTCGTAGACCATGAAGTGCTTGCGCCACTGATCATCGATATGTTATTGCAACAAGGTGAAAAGTGGAAGGGACTGGCCTTCCGCGATGGGCAGATGTACGAAATTGAATGGAGCACTCGCTCCGGCGATTATGAAAGAACAACCGGTTTTCGTCGTCCAATCGCCTTCACCGATCCGAACGGTGATCCTTTTCCATTACGCCCTGGCCGATCATGGATCATAATCGCTACACCGTATTCAGAACGTTCAGAATATGAACCTGGTAAGTGGAAGTTCCGTATTTATGCGCCGCCGGGTGCAGGGCTATATTAGCCTTGAAGTAAGGGGGTCGTAAGCAATTAGGGTACAGACCCTCAAGTTAAATCCAAAATTGGGAGTGTCAACTTTCCCTTACCATTTAAACCTTTGGGAAGGCCTAAACTCGAAGATAAATTTAAAACGTATTGTCATTCTCTCGAAAGATACGGGGACGGTATGAGCCCTAAAACGCCGTCTGCCCCGCGAGGGCGTCAGCTCGGTTTTCGTCGAGAGCGACGGATATCCAGTCAAGCTCATCGTCCTCCCGTATGAGGACGAACGGTGCTACGCGAGGGCGAAACGGCCTGGGGCACGGCGCGGGCAGGGTAACACGTATTTACGGTTTCGGCTTTAAGCACTCCTAGACTTTTTTCATTGTACATTTAGGGGCTAGGAACGTTATAATATCAATATCCTATACCATAACAATAAAACAGGAGAAATTAATGAGTAAAGAGAATCAACCTGTTATTCTTTCCGCTGTTCGTACACCAATCGCAAAGTTTCAGGGTGGTCTGAGCAATGTATCAGCTACAGACCTGGGGGCAGTCGCTGTAAAAGAAGCTGTAAACCGAGCAGGCCTACAGGAAAAGGAGGCGATTGACGAGGTCTTCATGGGCATAGTTGTACCCGCCGGGGGTGGTCAAGCGCCGGCGCGCCAGGCAGCCATTAAAGCTGGTATTCCCAATACAGTCAGTGCAACGACTTTCAACAAAGTCTGTGGATCAGGGTTGAAGACAGCCATGCTGGCGGCACAGGCGATCAAAGCTGGTGACGGTCAATTGTTCGTAGCAGGCGGAATGGAATCCATGACGCGCGCTCCATATCTGGTACCTGGCCGGACAGGGGAAATGCGTTTCGGCCATGTTGATATGAAAGACTCGCTACTTCACGACGGGCTATGGGACCCATTCGAAGATTGGGCAATGGGGAATGCATCCGATTTCATTGCTGAAGAATATGAAGTTACCCGCGAAGCGATGGATCGTTACTCCGTTGAAAGCCATCAGAAAGCAATAGCCGCCCAAGAAGCTGGCAAGTTTAAACCTGAAATTGTGCCAGTCGAAGTTCCTGGTAGAAAAGGACAAACCACAATTTTTGATTCTGACGAAGGGCCGCGCTCGGATGTATCCCTTGAAAAGATGGCCAAGCTCAAGCCCATTTTCAATAAAGACGGCAGAACAACCGTAGGAAACGGATCCGGACTTAACGATGGGGCTGCTGCGACAGTACTCGCCAGCCGGGCTTATGCCGAGGCCAATGGCTTGAAAGTGCTCGCACGAGTAGTCGCCTATGGGCAGGTTGCACTTGAGCCGAAATATTTATTTGCTGCACCTGCCAAAGCCATTCCGGGTGTTCTTGAGAAAGCTGGCTGGTCGTTAGCTGAGGTTGACTTAATTGAATTGAATGAAGCATTTTCTGCTCAGGTGCTCGCCAACGGATACGAATTGACCGAGCAAGGCTGGGATTGGAAAAAAGTTAATGTCAACGGTGGCAGCATAGCGCTCGGTCACCCGCTCGGCGCTAGCGGAACCCGAGTGCTAGTAACCCTAATCCATGCCTTGCAAGATCGCGGTCTTACACGCGGGCTTGCAGCCCTGTGCCTTGGAGGCGGAGAAGCAGTCGCGATGGCAATCGAATTGGAGTAAAACTATGAATCGCAAAGAGATAAATGAAAAGATCGAGCAATACGGGCGTGGATTTGATCTGTTAATTGCAACATTAATTGATATTCCTGCCGAGGCACGGTCCACTCGACCAGAACCGAACGAATGGAGCGTCCATGAAATCATTCTCCACATCGCAGATAGCGAGGCAATGTCTGCGATCCGGGCCCGAAAACTGATCGCTGAGCCTGGAAGCACCCTGATGGGTTATGAAGAGTCTAATTGGGCTGATGCACTCAATTATAAAGACCAAAACGCTGAGGATGCCTTAGAAATTATCAAGTTCGCACGTCAGTCTACATATAACCTTCTAAAAAGGCAACCCGACGAGGTATTCACACATTCGGTCATTCACCCTGAATATCCAGATAAGCCTTACACGTTTGAGAAATGGCTGAATATTTACGCCCAACATATCCCAGATCATATCGAACAAATAAATGCAACCTACCAGACTTGGAAAGACAAATCCCAATAATAATAAGTGGATATCAAACACATTTTTGTAATTGGCGCTGGAACGATGGGGAATGGAATTGCTCAAGTCGCAGCGTCCTCCGGATTTAACGTCTCATGCATGGACGTTATTCCGGCTGCCCTTGAAAAGGCCCAATCTACAATTGGGAAATCGACCGCCAAATTGCTCGAAAAGGGGAAAATCACGTCTGCGCAAAAATCCAAGACAGAAAATATAAATTTTGTATCGGATATGTCTTCCGTCGATCAAGCAGATTTTATGATTGAAGCGGCAAGCGAGAATCCGGAGTTAAAATTAAAGATCTTCAAAGAGCTGGATGAGAAGGCACCTGCGGGGTTCATCTTGGCCAGCAATACTTCCTCCATCAGTATCACTAAGATTGCGGCTGCTAGCTCGCGCCCGGATAAGGTCATTGGGATGCATTTTATGAATCCGGTCCCATTGATGACTTTGGTTGAGGTCATACGCGGTTTGGCAACTTCAGAGGCGACCACCACAACAACCGATGAAATTTGCAAAGCACTGGGCAAAGAACCTGTAGAAGCGAATGATTCTCCTGGATTTATATCTAACCGAATTATTTGCCCGATGATGAACGAGGCGATATTCGCCCTGCAAGAAGATGTAGGCACGCCCGAAGCGATTGATTCAATCATGAAACTGGGTATGAATCACCCCATAGGACCGTTGGCATTGGCCGATCTGATTGGCCTGGATGTTTTGCTTTTCGTTATGGAAGTGTTGCAACGAGACCTTGGCGAGGATAAGTACCGCCCAGCCTATTTGCTACGAAAGATGGTCGCTGCTGGTTATTTGGGACGAAAGAGCGGAAAAGGGTTTTATGAGTATTAAGAGATAGCTGTCGGCTTTCAGCAATCAGCTTTACAGGAGTAGGCTTACAATGAAAGATTTTCGTCAGCTCAAAGTTTGGGAAAAAGCACATATATTAACCCTCTCAGTCTACAAAGAATCAGGTAATTTTCCAAAAGAAGAACTATACGGTCTCACTTCACAAATTCGCCGAGCCAGTGTATCAATCCCTTCAAATATTGCTGAAGGGTGCGGTCGCAAAACCGACGCCGATTTTGCCCGCTATGTTCAAATTTCAATGGGATCAGCAAGCGAAGTGGAATATCAATTGCTCCTAGCTCATGACCTAAAATATATAAAAGATGAAATTTATAGTGAACTCCATAAAAATGTGGAGGATATTAAGCGCATGTTAGCATCATTACTAAAAACACTTAGGTCATATCGCTGAAAGCTGATAGCAGATTATTTTTTCGGTTTGGGCTTGACTTTTATTAGATTATATATGCCTCATTCAAGTGACACCTAAATTCAAGAATAAAACCTACAAACGAACCATCAACGCCTGGGTAATGTACGATTGGGCAAATTCTGCATTTGCTACTTCGATTATTACCGTATTTTTTCCCGTCTATTTTGTATCTGTTGCCGGAGCATACCTTCCTGACAATCTTGCAACCGTTTATCTAGGCTACATTTTTTCAATCGCATTATTAATCTCCGCCGTCGCAAGTCCTTTATTGGGGACTATGGCAGATATTCGGGGGTCGAAAAAAAGGTATTTAGGCTATTTTGTTGTATTGGGGGTTACCGGCAGCATATTATTATATTTTGTCGGTGAAGGGGAATGGATAAAGGCAGGGCTTTTTTTCATCCTTGGCAACGTTGGGTTTGCTGTGGCGAACGTTTTTTATGACGCACTGCTGCCACATATCGCTAAAGCGGGGGATATAGATATGATCTCTGCTAAAGGGTTTGCAACCGGATACTTAGGGGGCGGGTTGCTT
>JASJYH010000041.1 GCA_030123675.1 Anaerolineae bacterium
TCATTTCTGGCGGCAGTATATTCCTCCTTGTCCTTAGTTACATTGGTAGCCAGGAGAAAGCGCCCCAGTGATCCCCGGACTGTGTGTAGCGTATCTTTTGAGGTGGTAGCCAACTACATCCGTGCTTGCCTCTTGCCCATGATGATATTTCCAGCGCTTTTGGAAGCTAGTCTGTGCTGGCCAGGGCGTCTTATTCGCAGTTGAAGGTCTGCCTTCTGAGCCTACGCCACACTTTTTGGGTTTCTGCAAGCTCTTCTTCAACCCGTCGCACCAGGCTCTTTTCTTCCCGCTGGGCAGATTTGGGTGAATAGACCACCAGCCTTATTAATAACAGATGCCAAGATGATCGAGACGCTTGGTTTTAAATCTCTGCTCGGGTTGAATCCCCCAAGCTTACCCAATATACTCGAATCCCGCTACTTCCAGGTGCGGAATGTGGGTTTTGTCACTTACTCTTTCCGTAACATAGGAATTTAATACCATTCAAATATCTGCTTTTCGAAGAATATTGGGGTATTATTGTTCTTAATACATTTAATTATTTCGGAGGAGATTATGGGTCTTGTAAAGGTTTCTAAGGCTAAAGGTTCCAGCTCGGTGACAATATTCCAAATTCAAGACCGAGTCAATATGGGCAATTCCGAAGAACTGGAACAGGCGGGAAAAGATGCTTATAAGGATGGCACACGCGACCTAATAATTGATATCAGTAAAGTCGATTCGATTACCAGTGCTGGTATCAAAGCCTTGATTATGATTTATAAACTGTTGGCTGGGGATCAAGGGAAAAAATCAAAACATGTCAAACTGGTTAGCCCGACAGCAAATGTTAAAAGTGTGCTGGAAATTGCCGGAGTAACTGACTTAATTGAATTTCATGACACTCTGGATGAAGCAGTAGCCTCATTCTAGTTGATCACAAAAGTGGTGGGGGCTTAGCGCCGGCCACTTTATTAAACTTTGGCTGATGCCTTCAGCCGATAGATTTTTAAGACTTCCCAACCCACCATGCGGCGTTTCTCTTCATCCCACAGGCGCAGGCGCAGCGATTTCATACTAGAAAGCAGCGTAATAGGCTTAATTTGAAAGAGGCTATTATCTTTGAAACACTTCGGCAATTTGTAGTTGGGGATCTTCGGGCTGAGATGGTGAATATGATGAAAGCCAATGTTGCCGGAAAACCACTGTAATATTGCCGGTAACTTGTAAAACGAGCTTCCCTCCAGCCCCGCCTCCAGAAAACCCCATTTTTCACGGCGTTCCCAATATGTAGGCTCAAAATTATGCTGGACGTAGAACAACCATACCCCAACAGAAGCTCCAAAGCAAATCACTAGCAGTTGCACCACCAAATAAGCTTTCCAACCGAACAGATAACTCATACCTGTGACCCAGATCGCTAAAGATAGATTGGTCCACCAGACACTAGTCTTTTCACGCCTGCCCTTTTCAGGCGGGATGCGTTGGGTGGCCATGAACACGATCAAAGGGCCGATGATAAATAAGAAAAATGGTTGGCGCATAACCCGATAACCAAACTTCTTCCACCTAGACGCACCTAGATATTCCTGAACAGTCATCGTATACACGTCGCCGATGCCGCGCTTGTCCAGGTTTCCGGCTGAAGCATGGTGAACAGCATGATCGTGCTTCCAACGGTGAAATGGGGTAAATACCAGAAAACCGGTGATGCGTCCCAACCAGATATTGGCATTATATGATTTGAAGAACGAGCCATGCCCGCAATCGTGGAAGATGATGAAAGCGCGCACCATAAAGCCAGCCGTCAGAATGCTCAAGGGCAACGTCAGCCAGAAGGATATCTCCATGCTACGCATAGACAGGTAAAACAATGCAGCATACGGGATCAGCGAATTGACCACCTGCCATATGCTTCGCCAATGATCAGGGCGCGCATATTTGGCTACTATAGGTTGCCATTGAATTTTTTCAATGTTCATAGTTTCTCCACTCTCATAATATTACTCCTAGTTTACTCGTTATTAGTAATAACTCCTGCAAAGGCATATCCGCCAGCGAATCCAGGGTTACATTCGAGTCGTCTGTTTTTAGCTTAGCCGTCAACGGATTGGGAACCAACACCACAAAAATCCCAGCTGCATGAGCAGCTCGTACTCCATTGGGCGAATCCTCCAGTACAATTGCCTGCCCGGTACCCACACCCAATTCTTCCAGCGCTTTCAGGAACAGGTCGGGGTTAGGTTTGGTGCGTCCAGGTGGCACGTCGTCAGCACAGATGATGATATCGAAACGGTCAGCAAGCCCAAGGCGGGTTAGATGCGGATCAATCCAACTGTGCGGAGAGCTAGATGCAATTGCCAAATGTATTCCCAGTCGGCGCGCCTGGTCAAGATAATCTACGACACCTGGCAGGATGGGTTGGATCAGGATCAGCGCGTCGCTTTCGGACCTGTAGCGTGCTCTGAGCTCATCAAGGTTAATCACGTCTCCGGCTATTTCCGCCAAATGTTCGGCTGCATCAAATTTTGATGCGCCCCAACCTCCAACTATCTGGCCCCATTTTTCGGCCATTAACTGATGGCCATATTGATTATAAATGGTTTGCCAAACTTGAAACTCGGGGGTTTCCGTATCGAGAATCAAACCGTCGAAATCAAAAATAAGGGCTTTGATTTTCATACCGAGACGTATTTTACTGCCTTTTGCACAAATTGGCGAACTTACCCCAGAGCTTTTATAGAAAGAATTGAATATTTAGGTACAGGTTTATATGCAGCACTCCGTACCTGGTTATCAATCGCTGTGCCAGGTTCCTAAATTAACAAGCCTGACAGGTTTTCTTTTAAATTCAATGTATTAGGCCGAGTTAACACATTAATCGTTAGAATAGTTTCAGCACGGCCCTACTCGCCCAAGCAAACAAACCCTGCGGTACCAGGCTGAATACCACAGTGACCAAAGCCGCTCCGGCTATGGTGAATCTTAGCCAGAATTCATTGTCGGTTTTTGGTTCGCCTGCGAACATGTACATGTTGACCACCACGCGTAAGTAGTAAAATGCGGAGACTAACGACGTCACGACACCGATAATTGCCAAGCCTGTGTAGCCCCCTGAGAGCACAGCCCGGAACAGGTAGAACTTTCCAACCATGCCAAGCGTGGGTGGGAAACCAATCAGGGAGAACATGAAAACAGTCATAGCCCCTGCCAGTACCGGATATTTGCGTCTCAGTCCGGCGTAATCGCTAATTTGCAAACCCTTACTTTCCTTTTGCTCCAGTGCAATGACAACGCCCCAAGCGCCAAAATTGGTTATGGTATAGGCAAATAGATAGAAAAGCCCTGCTGCAATAGAAACCGGAGCAACTTCGGGATTGCCATAAGGGACAAAGGCCATCAAGATGTACCCTGTATGAGCGATGCTGGAGTAGGCCAGCATCCGTTTGATATTGGTTTGGGCGATGGCTAACAAATTGCCGACGATCATGGTCGCTGCAGAGAGAGCCCATAGAATAGGTGTAATATCTTCTGAGAGATTGGGGAAGGCCGATCCAAATACGCGTAGTAGGGCAGCAAAACCGGCAATCTTAGCGCCGGCGGTCATGAAAGCGGTTACAGGTGTCGGTGCGCCTTGGTAGACGTCGGGAGTCCACATGTGGAAGGGAACCGCAGCTACCTTGAAACCAAGACCCACCAGGATGAGGGCTGCGCCGATAGTCAGCAGCAGGCTTGAGGTCCCAACAGAAGCGATTTCGAAAATCTGGCTCAGGGAGGTGGAACCAGTTGCACCATAAACCAACGCGATGCCGTAGAGTATAAATCCCGACGAGAATGCTCCCAGCAGAAAATATTTAAGGCCGGCTTCCTGCGAGTCTGAATTGGAGCGGGCAAAGGCGGAGAGTACATACAGCGGTAGGGACAGCAACTCAAGCGCCAGGAAGACAATGATGAGATCAGAAGCTTGCGCCATGAGCATCATGCCACTGATGCTGAAGAGCATTAGTGTGTAATATTCGCCACGCTCGATGCCCATGCGTTTGAGATAGCCGTAAGCCAGCGCGACGCCGAGCAGACCGGTGAGCAACAAAAGAGCATTGACAAGGACAGAAAATCCATCGAGCACAACCATGCAGATACTGGGCTTGCCAGTAGCGCAGAAGCCGTTGCTCTCACTACCCAATTGGGATAAGGTGAATCCAAGCGTGAGCGCCAGACCAAAGGCGGCCAATAAGGCTGTCAGCCACTTGTGTTTCTTGGGGATAAACAGATCCACTAGCAAGAGCAGGCAGGCCCAGATTACCAGAATGATCAATGGCAGTAATACTTCAATGTCGTTGAAATTAATTGGTGGCACAACAGCAGCCTTCGGCGGTTAGGGTACTACGGTAATCAATTTTATTACCTGCTTCTTGCACATAGTAAATTGGATTCATTAATCAGGATTCCGGTTCAGTTATTTACGATTTACGCAGCATACAGTATCTGCTTCACTAAGGCAGCGCCAGTGTAGTGGTCTGTAGAGCGGCTACCAGGTTGTCAACAGTGGGGCCAATCAGGTCGAAGAAAGGCTTTGGGTACAGGCCGACCCAAAAAATAAAGATGAGCATTGGGATCATGATGATGATCTCGCGCCTGTTAAGGTCCCGCAAGACGTGTCCGCGCTTCTTGAGTTCTTCAACGATGGAGCCTTCCGGCCCAAGGAACATATTCTGGAACATGGTTAGGATGTAGATGGCCGCCATGATGATCCCAAGCGCAGACAGGCCGGCATACCAGGGGTTATTGATCGCAGTAGATCCGAAGGCACCCAGCAGGATGGTGAACTCACCTATGAACCCGTTCAGACCAGGCAAACCCATTGACGAAAGCGCCACAATCAGCATAACCGTCCCAAAGACCGGGGTGATTTTCCACAAGCCGCCATAGACTTTGATCTCGCGGGTATGAGTCTGTTCGTAAATCATACCGACCAATAGGAACAAAGCTCCAGTGCTAATGCCGTGATTAAACATCTGCAAGATCGCGCCCGAGATACCTTCTGGGTTGAGCGCGAACAAACCAAGTATGACAAAACCAAGATGGCTGACCGAGGAATATGCGACCAATTTCTTGACATCCGATTGGGCGAACGCGAGTGCCGCGCCGTACAGGATCCCGATGGTTGCAAAGAGCGCCATCCAAGGCGCCAGATCCACCGCAGCCTGCGGGAAAAGCGGAATATTGAAACGCAGGAATCCGTAGGTACCCATCTTTAGCAGCACCCCAGCCAGGATAACCGAGCCGGCCGTAGGGGCTTCCACATGCGCATCTGGCAGCCACGAGTGCAGCGGCCACATCGGGACTTTGATCGCAAAAGCCGCAGTAAATGCCAGGAACAACCAGAACTGGGTGTTGGTCGGGATACCACCAGAAGAAATCAAATCTGGTAACGAAAACGTTTTGCCTTCGATACCAGGCCCCAGGAGCGCCAACAACATCAGACCCGAGCCGGCCATAGTGTACAGGAAGAACTTGATGGCGGCGTAGATACGACGTGGGCCACCCCAGATACCGATCAGGAAATACATCGGAATGAGCGTGAATTCCCAAAAAACATAGAATAAGAACAGGTCTTGTGCCAGGAACACACCGACCATACCGATTTCGAGCATCAGGAAGAAGATCATGAATTCCTTGACTCGTTCTTCCACGGCCGTCCAGGTAGAAAAGATGGAGATCGGGGTTAGGAAAGTGGTTAACAGCAGCAATAAGATACTGAGACCGTCGACGCCCATGTGGTACTGGATGTTCCATCCGGCGACGGTGATCCAGTCATATTTGGCAACCAGTTGCAGATGCGGGTTGGGAGCGTTAAATAACTCCAACACCCACAACGAAATACCTAAAGTACCAAGTGTAAAACCCATCGCTGTCCAACGCAGCAAATTCTTTTTATCACTGGGCAGGAAAAACAACAGCAATACACCCAAAAGCGGGAAAAAGGTTACAAGAGTAAGAGGTTGTAAGAAAAATTCCATAGTTAGTCCTCGGTTCAACGAGTTATTTTAGAATTAGATACCCCAAGATAAGTACGACGCCGAGGAATACAGACAGCGCATAGCTGCGCACGAATCCATTCTGTATTCTGCGTACGCTGGCTGATAAATATTTGGTTGTCCTGCCCAGGCCGTTGGCGAACGCATCTATAATTTTTTGGTCTGCATAATAGTTGAGCCCAGTGTTGCTGAACCAATTGTACGTGCCCACGATGAGCTTCTCGTGGAACCAATCATGCCAGAAACGCGAATCAATCACATCCGCTAGAAAGCGGCACACGTCTGTGTAACGATCAACGATCATAGCCTTATAGGCTTCGTCCACAAACCACTTGTTTTCCATGCCGGTGAATACGAAACCAAGCGGCTTCTTGAGTGGGTCGCGATCAGCCTGCTTGAGCGTCACCCGCCCATACAGGAGCCAGGAGATGAAAATGGCAGCCAGGGCTAACAAAGTGGATAGGCCCGCTACTGTTGGATCAAGACCAAGCAGCTCTACTTCACCCAGTGTAAATTCCAACCAGTGGCCCAGGTTATGAAACCCCTTAAAAGGCAAATTGAGCAAACCACCTAAAATGGAAAGCCCGGCCAGCACCATCAATGGAACGGTCATGATTTTCGGGCTTTCTTGTGCATTGGCAGCAGCTTCGTGCCGGGCTGTGCCAAAAAAGACCATCCAGATCTGACGTCCCATGTAGAAAGCTGTGAAAAAGGCTGCAGTGGAAAGGAGCCAGTACACAGCGGGATATTTCAAGCTTGCATCCAGCAGGATTTCGTCTTTCGACCAGAAACCCGCAAACGGGATAATTCCTACCAAAGCCAGGCTGCCAATCATATACAGCCAGAAGGTAACCGGCATGGTCTTACGGATACCACCCATGTTACGCATGTCCCCAGGGTCGAACACTTCGGCTGGCTCAGTGCGGCGCACTTCTTCTTCATCATCATGATCAGCAGCGCCCCCATTATGAGCATGCGCCAAGAGATGATGACCACGTTCCAATCCCAAAATCACTGAACCTGCTGATAGAAATAGCAATGCCTTGAAGAAGGCATGCGTCACGAGATGAAATATACCTGCTACGTAAGCACCCATCCCGACTGCGGCAACCATGAAACCGAGTTGCGAGATCGTGGAATAGGCTAGCACTTTTTTAATATCGTATTGACCAACAGCAATAGTGGCTGCAAACAGCGCGGTCGCGGCGCCCACGATCACCACCACGGATTGGGCCCCTTCGACAAGGTTGTACAAAGGCGCCGACCGAGCGATTAGGTAGACACCTGCAGTGACCATGGTGGCCGCATGTATGAGCGCAGAGACAGGTGTGGGGCCCGCCATCGCATCCGGTAACCAGACGAAAAGTGGAATCTGGGCCGATTTACCGGCCACACCGACCAACAGAAAGAGCGTGATTGCAATGATGATACCGGGCTGAGTATCCGCCAGCTCCGGAGCCGCAGCAAAGACTTCGTCGAACTGCAATGAGCCTAGATACCAGAACATCAGGAAGCCCGCGATCAAGAATCCAAGGTCACCGATGCGGTTGACAATAAATGCTTTCTTAGCGGCATTAGAATTGGCCCAGGAGGGACGCGCCAGCGTGTCCATCTCGAACCAGAAGCCGATTAACAAAAAGGAACACAGTCCCACGCCTTCCCAGCCGACGAAGAGCATTAGGTACGAGTCGCCGCTGACCAGGATCATCATGGCGGCGATGAACAGATTTAGGAAAACAAAGAAACGTCGGAAACGACTGGGGTCATTTTTGAAGCGCACATCCTCGTGCATATAACCGATGGCATAAATGTGGATGAGCGTCCCCACACCCGAGACGACAAGCATCATAGTAGTCGAGAGCGAGTCAACCCGGAAGGTCCAGTCCAAGCTCAGTGAGCCGACGTGGATCCATTCGGCCAGGAAAATAGATTCGCCCTGACCGTGACCAACCCAGACGGAATAAGCTAATAGTAACGAGACGATGAAGGTGGCCCCAGAGGCTACGCTGGCAACAGCTCCAATCAGCTTCTCGCTAAATCGGCCGCCAATGATAATGTTTATTAGCAGACCAATAACAGGTGCAAACACCAGCCAGGGAGCCAGGGAGAAAAAGCTTGTGGTGGTGGCTTCACTGAACAGCATAATTTATCCCTTGAGGCTGCTCATTTGGTCAACGTCAATGCTGTGCTTGGACTTGAAGATCGCTACGATCAGCGCCAGGCCGACCGCCACTTCGGCCGCGGCCACCGCAATCACGAAGAAGGCAATTATCCGTCCGTTCAAATGCTGGTAGGTGTTGGCAAATGTCACAAAAGCGAGGTTGGCTGCATTTAGCATCATCTCGATCGACATGAAGATGATCAGTGCGTTACGGCGAATCAGTACTCCTAAAGCTCCAATGGTGAACAGAATTGCTGACAAAGCAATGTAATAGTCTTGGGGAACCATGCTATTCTTGTTCTCCTTTGGCTCGTTTGGTCAGCACAATTGCCCCAATCATAGCCACCAGCAACAAAATGGATGTGACCTCGAATGGCAACAAATAGTCACTGAATAACATAATCCCGAGATCACGCATCGCATCTATGCTGTTGGCTGCTTCTGTGGGAACAATGATTTCCGCATCGGACGGGTTGCGGGCCAGCACGGCGTAAACGGATTCAACCATCAGCACAATTGCTAAACCGATTGCGAGCGGTTTCTGATAAGGCAGAACTTTTCCAGGTGCCAATTTCTCTGCGCCTAACAACATGATTACGAACAAGAACAACACCATAATCGCCCCTGCATAAATAGTAATTTGGGCCATAGCGATAAACGGTGCCCCCAATATCAAATAGAAGACCGCGACCGTAGAAAAATTTATTACCAAAAACAAGGCTGAATAAACTGGGTTCGGGCTAATTAACATCCCAATCGCGGCAGCAATTGCAACCAGGGACAAGACCAAAAAGAGAATCAATTCAGGAGACATCAATCGCTCTCAAAGCTTGGGGTCCTCCATCTCCGGAATCGAACGTGTATACTCGCCCGGCTCCACCTTTTGGGGTGTAAGCAGCTCAGGCGAGGGAACTGCCTCCAGGAGCGAGTCCTTGGTGTAGATGGCATCCCGGCGATTTGTAAATGTCAACTCGTAGTTAGCACCTAACACGATAGCCTCAGTGGGGCATGCATCCTCGCAGAAGCCGCAAAAGATGCAGCGAAGCATATTAATCTCATAAGTGGAAGCATATCGCTCGCCGGGCGCGTAGCGTTCTTCGTCGGTATTTTCAGCAGACTCCACGAAGATGGCATCCGCCGGGCAGGCCGCGGCACATAACGAACATCCTATACACTTCTCTAGTCCGTTATCGTAGCGTTTGAGCACATGCCGCCCACGAAAACGCGGACGTACTGGCCGCTTCTCTTCCGGATATTGGATCGTAACTGGACTTTCCAGGAGCATCTTGAACGTAGTAATTAATCCACGCCCTAATTCTTTAAGCATAAGCCTTACGCCTCAGAGAGCGGTCTATCATTAATGATGCAAATGCACCCGCTATCAATGAAAAAATGGGGATCAACCAAATCATCCATGGGTTGATCTCCGCCAATAAAATTCCAACTGCAGTGATCATCACTACAGCCAGTGCCAGTGGCAGCAGCACCTTCCAGCCAAAGGCCATCAGACGATCATACCGAATACGCGGCCAGGTGGCACGCACCCAGATCATAATAAAGAGCAGGATAACGATCTTCAAAAACATATAAACTGGTCCAAGAAGCGGCCAGCGGTCTACCCATGGGCCAAGATAACCACCGAAGAACAACGTGGCCAATATTGCGCTGACAACGATCATCTTTTGGTATTCAGCCATAAAAAACAGCGCGAATTTCATGCCGGAATATTCGGTGTGATATCCAGCTGTTAATTCCTGCTCTGCTTCGGGCATATCAAAGGGATGGCGGTTAACTTCGGCTAAGGTTGCGATCCAGAGAATGAGCGCGCCGACTGGCTGCACTAGCACGAACCACCTACCGTCTCGCTGGGCCTCTACAATATCCGTCAGGTTCATCGAATTTCCCAGCAAAATCGCCACCACAAATGCCAGACCTAATGTCAACTCATAAGAAATCATTTGGGCCGCAGAACGCAAACCACCCAGCATGGCGTATTTGTTGTTTGAGGACCAACCCGCCAATACAATACCGTACACTGCAATCGAGGCGATCGACATCAAGAAAAGCACACCTACATTAATATCAGCAATGGACTGTGTCACAATCCGATCACCCAGTTGAAAAGGAGGCCCCCAAGGAATGACAGCTGCGATAATGACGGACGGTACCAATGTCATAATAGGAGCCAGAAAGAACACCAGTTTGTACGCTTTGGCAGGAGTCAACTCTTCCTTGAAGATCAATTTAACCGCGTCTGCGATTGGTTGCAGCAAACCAAAAGGCCCCGCGCGATTCGGACCCAACCGTGACTGAAAGCGAGCCAGCAGGCGGCGTTCGTACCATGTCAGGTAAGCGAAACCACCCAACAACGCGAAAATAAGCACCAATGCTTTAATTACCAATTCAAGCCATAGTGTCCAGTCCATATTATTGCACCTTAATTACTACCGGCTCGCGAATCGCCAGCCCCATACTGCGCGGAACCAGCGCCACACCAGCCGAAATTGTTTCATCGATTTTCACTACAGCTTCACCCTCTACATCCTCAAAGGAGATCTTCACGCGTTTGCCTGCTTCCACTCCCAGTTTCTTGGCTGCCTCAGGATGCAGCGCAATCGTAACGTCGCCAATGCGTTCAGTTAGAAATTCTGTGGGAGCAACGGTCGTGCCACGGTCATACAATTTCGTGATTGGCACAGCTAGCAATTCATCTTTTTTGGGACGTAAACCCGCATCGTTCCGGACTTTAGGGATGCTGACCGTTTCCCCACGATCCGATGCGCTGACAAGCTGTACACCCAAGCCCTGGGTATTTTCGTAGGTCGAGCCTCCATAATACAGATCCCCGCGGCCAACGATCGGCCATTGTTCAGTCACTTCGGCTAATTTTGCGTAGGACAGACCTGCAAAATCTTTTACGCTGGCGGCCAGCTTCTCGAAAACTAACACCGACGAGGTACCTTCCAATTGGATATTGAGTTTCTCGGCAATTTCTGAAGTAATGGCGTAATCAGGCTTGCTCTCACCTAACCCAGGAACAGCCGCATAGAAACGCTGTGCACGGCGCTCACCGGATGTAAACGTGCCATCCCGTTCGGTGTAGGTCTGCGCGGGCAGGATCACATCGGCCAGCTCGGCTGTCGCCGTCCGGAACAGGTCTTGTACCACGACGAACTTCGCCTTTTTGAGGGCCTTCGCAAGTGCAGGATTGTCATTTGCTGGGTCAGCACCCACAATATATACGGCCTTACCTTTAAGTATTGCTGCTAAATCAGGTTCGGGGTGGAAACCCAATTCCCAGGCGCCCTGGTCATTGGCTTTCGGCCAGACGCCTATTAAGCCATTATTGGCTTTGCCAATATGCCCGGTTTCTTCCAGCAGATTAGCGCAGGCCGTCGCAAGGTGAGTGGAGCCTTCCAGCCCCAAGCCATCACTACCGAAAAGTACAATCGCGTTATCGGCTTTGGAAAAAGCCTGCGCAATCTTACCTGTGCCACCCAGATCTTGGACAGTCTTGACTTCATCACCATTCGAATAGCGCACGACAAAGTTCGCAAATTTATCAAGCTTAGTCTCGCGTGAGTTGGCTACGATGAGTTTGGCGCCACGGTCAGCGGCTTGCTTGACGCGCAGCCACCAGATAGGCGCTTCCTCATATAAATCAGATGCGATGACAAAAATGGCATCGCCTTGGCCCATATCGGAGAAGTTCGTGCCTTGCCCTACACCAATTTGTGTCACCAAGTCGCCACCGCCCATTTCTGTGTAGAGCACGGCCTTGCCACCCAGCCCGTCGGCCAGGGATTTCAGGTTGAACAAATCTTCGTTGGAAAGCCGGCCGGAAGCCAGCACTATCGTATCCTTGCCGGCTTCGCCCAGCTTTTCAGCAACCAGCTTGGTGGCTGAGCTCCAGGAAGTAGTTTTCAATTTGTCGTCTTTGCGGAGCAGCGGCTTGCTTAGTCGCTCTTTGCTTTTGGCATAATGATAGGCAAAGCGGCCTTTGTCACAGATCCAAGTTTCGTTGACCTGCTCGTTCTGGCGTGGCATGACGCGTTTGATGACCACTTTGCCCGCTGATTTGGCTTCGCGGCGGGTATTGAAAGTTATATTACATCCTACAGGACATTGCCCGCAAATGGATGCAGCAGACAACAATTCCCAGGGACGCGCCCCAAAACGGAAATCAGTTGTTGTCAGCGCACCAACAGGACAAATGTCGGTCGTATTGCCTGAAAAAACAGAATCGAACCCGGGCTCGGAAACTGAAATAATCTCGCTGCCCCGTCCGCGGTCGTCGATCGCCAATACTGCCTGCCCTGCTACTTCTTCTTGGAAACGTACACAACGTGCGCATATAATACAGCGCTCGCGGTCGAGGACGATCAATTCACCCAACCGAATTTGTTTTTCCATCTTGAACTTGCCATCGAACAGGAAGCGGCTTTTCCCAGGGCCATGTTCCATCGTCAGGTTCTGTAAAGGACATTCGCCCCCTTTATCACAAATCGGGCAATCAAGCGGATGGGAGGTCAACAGAAATTCAATAATATCTTTTTGAGCTTCTTTGGCACTCTCAGACTGGGTCAGCACAACCATGCCCTCTGAAACTAGATTGGTACAGGCCGTTTCAGGCTTGGGCATGAACTGCATTGTTGGCTGGCCGTCTTCATTCAGCACAGGCTGACCGGTACTACGGTTGATCATTGGCCGGCCGATCTCTACCAAACACATGCGACACATCCCTACCGGTTCCATTTTTGGGTGATAGCAAAAGACAGGAATATCGATGCCGGCTTTCTTAGCAGCATCCACTACCAATGTTTCATCGGGAACATCTATCTGGATCCCATCAATCGTAAGAGTAACTTGTTTCGTCATATTAATTGCTACTCTCGTACCTCAAGATTGAAATCTTGCGGAAAGCGTTCGATACCGGTAACCACCGCCATAGTGGCAAATTCACCCAGGGCACACAGACACTTATTTTGCATTTGTTTGGCAACGTTGTAGAGCAGATCTACATCTTGTTTTCTTTTATTGCCCGCATGGATACTTTGACTGAGGTGTTGCATCCAATAGGTGCCTTCGCGACAGGGAGTACATTTCCCACACGATTCGTGCTCGAAGAAGTTGAGCGTCTTGTTTATAACCCAGTCAATGCTGACGGTGTCATCGATCACAATCACGGAAGCAGACCCAAGGTCGGCGCCAAGTTTTCGAACAGAGGCGTAATCTATCGGAGTATCAAGTACTTTGTCATCTACCAATATCATCGATGAGGAAGCTCCAGCCGCCATGATAGCTTTGACAGGCCGTCCTTCTATAATACCGCCGCCATGCTCATAGATCAGTTCACGGAATGTAGTACCGAACGGAAGCTCGTAGTTGCCAGGTTTGCGGATACGTCCTGACAACGAAAAAATCTTCACTCCTGCGCTGTCGGGTGTCCCTATAGACTTGAACCAGTCTGCACCCTTGTCGATAATTAATGGGACATTTGCGAACGTCTCAACGTTATTAACTACAGTCGGCTTGCCATACAAACCAAATGAGGGCGGAAACGGTGGCCGTACACGAGGTAGTCCACGCTTACCTTCAAGCGATTCGAGCAAGGCGGTCTCTTCACCGCAGATGTATGCGCCGGCGCCAAGATGGGTATATATTTTGAGGGAATAATCGCTACCAAAGAGTTTATTGCCAAGATAGCCAAGTTTTTCCATTTCAGCGATCTTCTCATCAAGGGTAGCCGTTAGCTCCCAAAACTCACCGCGTATATAAATATAAGCTATGTTCGCACCCACTGCATAAGATGAAATTGCCATGCCTTCCAGGAACTGAAAGGGATTGCTCTCGATCAATTCGCGGTCTTTGAAAGCGCCCGGCTCGGACTCATCCGCATTGGCAACTACATAATGAGGCCAGCTATTATTGTCAATAAAAGACCACTTCATTCCGGTAGGGAAGCCTGCACCACCCCGACCACGTAAACTCGAATCCTTAACTACAGCGGTCACTTCAGTCGGTTCCATATTCTTAACAGCCTGTTTGAAAGCCTTGAACCCGCCGTTCTTCTCGTAAATATCGATCTCATTGATCCTAGGGATCTCTCGATGGCGCAACAATATATGAGCCACTACTTTACTTCCTTATCGGCCATCTTGAGTACTTCGATCAATTCCATCGTTTTGTCAATCGTCATATTCTCGTAATATTTGATGCCATTCGGGCTTTGGGTCTGGAACATAGGGACTTTGTCACATGCCGCCAGGCACATCACTGTTTCAATTGTTACAAAACCATCATTTGTTGTTTCCCCGACTTGAACACCTAGCTTGTCACACAATCCTTCTAGGAATTTATCCGCACCGCGCAGGGCACACGGCAAGTCATTACAAACCTGAAAACGGTATTTACCTTCTTTTTTAGCATGATACAAAGTGTAAAAGCCAATAATGGATGCAACTTCTGTTTCTGAGATATCTAACATGGAAGCAATTTCATGCTTGGCTTCCTTGTTTACAAAGCCTTCTTCGCGTTGTGCCATGAAAAGCAACGGCATCACCGCCGAACGCTTCTGCTCTGGGGGATACCTTCCCAGGATTTGTTTCACTTCCTCAGGATACTTTTCTGCCAACATTATCTGTCAATATCTCCCAAGACAAAGTCTATCGAACCGATAATTGCTATCAGGTCAGCAACCAAATGGCCCTTTGCCATTTCGGAAAGTACGCCCACAATTTCAAAGGAGGGCGTACGCATGTGAATGCGATAAGGTTTCGGGCCACCATCGCCTTCAAGATACACACCCAATTCTCCGCGTGGTGATTCAACCGCCGAATAGATTGAACCTTTCGGCGCATCAAAGCCATCCGTCCATAACTTGAAGTGATGGATGAGCGCTTCCATGCTCGTGCCAAGCTCTGAACGGGGCGGTGGGACAAATTTGCGGTTGTCGCTACGAACCGGGCCCAGCGGCATTTTATTTAGTGCTTGCTCCACAATCTTTAAAGATTCTCGCATTTCTTGTACGCGGACTAGATAGCGTGCGTAATTATCACCCTCTGTCCGGACTGGGACTTCAAAATCATATTGTTCATAACCCATGTAGGGGCGCTGCTTGCGCAAATCCCAATCAACGCCACTGGCACGCAGCATCGGGCCGGTGATGCCATAACTTAGCGCGGTTTCTTTTGACAGCACCCCGATCCCAAGCAAGCGGTCTAGAATGATCGGGTTTTTTGTCAATAAAGCTTCGTATTCATCAATCCGTTTTGGGAACATCTTGATGAAGTCGCGCACGGCAGTTTCAAACTCGACTGGCACATCCCGCCAGACCCCCCCGGGGCGGATGTAGGTTGTCATCATGCGTTGGCCGGAGACTATTTCGAGAATATCCAAAATGTATTCGCGCTCACGGAAGGCGTACATAAACATGGACATGGCTGCTAAATCGAGCGCGTGTGTACCAATCCACACCAAGTGTGAAGCAATGCGCTGTAATTCAGTCAGGATCACGCGCAGAGCCTGTGCACGCAGCGGAACATCCAAGTCAACCAGCTTTTCAACCGCCATGCAGAAAGCCAGATTATTTCCGACCGTGTTCAAATAATCCAGTCGGTCTGTCATCACTTCCGCCTTCTGGTAGGTTTTGGCTTCCATGTTTTTCTCAATACCGGTATGCAGGAAGCCAATATCTGGGATGCAGTTCACGACAGTCTCGCCATCTAGTTCCAGCAGCAGGCGCAAGACTCCATGTGTGGCCGGGTGCTGCGGGCCCAGGTTTAGCATCATGGTTTCGCCTTCCAGAGCACGGTCAGAAACCAGATCTTTTAGATCATCTACAGATACTTCAAGAAACTCCGTCATAACTATTCTTTTGCGTACGGTTTGCGCAGGTCAATCTCATCGATATTGAAGGTAAATTGTGGCTCTTCATAGCCGAGGGGGTAATCCTTGCGTAATGGATGACCTTCCCAATCAGCCGGCATCAATATACGACGGAGATCAGGGTGACCATCGACGTGGATTCCGAACATATCCCAGATTTCCCGCTCACGCCAGTTGGCAGATGCGAATACAGCGCTTACACTAGCGATTGTTGGCTTGATGGCCGCTATCGGAACACGAATCTGTATTGAGAGATTTTTCGACAATGAAGTCAATTGATAGATAACATGGAAGCGTGCTTCTTGCCCCTGTTCCTCGTCCCCCTTCGGGGACGATGCGGGGATCTTCGGTGATATCGATCCCTGAGGCCAGTAATCGACAGCCGTCAATGCGGAGAGTAATTCAAATTTATGTTTATCCCTCAAAGAGGTAATCACCTCAACGATCTGTTCCGGGTGTACAAAGACATGCGCCTCATCTCGGAACTCTTCGACCTTTCCGTCAAAATCGGTTTGCAAAGACTTGACGATTTCTTCGAGTTTTTTATCCATAAAAATTACCTTGTTCTTGGGAGGTCGATGGCCGGGTAAGCAGCGCTTTCCGGCTGTATCGAGACTTGCCTAAAGCGGTCCCCTTTTTCAGAAGATTGCCGTTCCGCTGACAGCGGATCGCAATGACTTTAACTATCTGTGTAATCTGTGAATTTCTCGCCGTTAACCTTCTCATACAGCGTCACAATGCCATGGATCAACGCCTCCGGGCGGGGTGGGCAACCGGCTACGTAAACGTCTACCGGCACAAGTTCATCCACACCTTGGTGGATGGCATAATTATTGAAGACACCTCCACAAGAAGCACAATCACCCATAGCCACTACCCATTTCGGTTCGGGCATCTGATCATACAGACGTCGTAAAATGGGTCCCATTTTGCGCGAAACGCGACCAGCTACGATCATTAAATCAGATTGACGGGGGCTGGCGCGCATTAATTCCATACCGAAGCGGCTCATGTCGTAATGAGCGGCCTGCGCCGACATCATCTCAATGGCGCAGCAAGCCAAACCAAAAAGCATCGGCCACATGGCACGCGTCCGAGACCAATTGACGAATTGCTCAAGGGTCGTGGTTACCATTCCCATGTTTCCGAGTTTTTGTTCTACTCCCATTCAAGGGCTCCTTTCTTCCAAGCGTACACGTAACCCACCAGTAATATCGCAACAAAGACAACCATTTCTATAAGACCGAACCATCCAAGCTGCCTGAAGACAATCGCCCAAGGTAGAAAAAAAACAACTTCGATATCGAATAAGATGAACAACACCCCAATTAAGTAATAACGAACAGGCATACGGCGCGTACCGGGGCCAATTGGCATCATCCCAGATTCGTAGGGCATTGATTTGTTTACTGTCTTTTTCTTTGGTCCAAATAAGCCCCCAAGGCCAATGGCAATCAGAGCAACAACAGTTGCAAGAACAATCAGAACGGCAATCGCAAGATACTCTAGTAGCATAGGCACCTTTTTTAAGTGTTAGGCTTGCACCCGAACCAAAAGTATATCATAGGGGCAGCAATTTGTGTCACATTTCACAAATCGAATTTGTAAGGTGTTTTACCCTTAAATATAAAAAATTCATTGGAAAATTTATTACTTGGCTCCCCGATTTTTTGAAATTATCCTAAATAATCGCGTAAGTTCCCACTGCGCGAGGGATGTCGTAACTTACGTAACGCTTTGGCTTCAATTTGCCTGATACGTTCTCGGGTTACATTAAAATGCCCGCTTACTTCTTCAAGTGTGTGATTCTTGCCATCCAATAAACCGAAGCGCAATTCCAAAACCTGCCGTTCGCGCTCAGAAAGTGCTGTCAGGGCGCTCTTTACCTGGTCACGTAACATCTCCCGTGAGGCGGCATCCAATGGCTCAATGGCATCTTCATCTTCTATGAAATCACCCAGTTGACTGGCTTCATCACCGTCGCCAACCGGCTTTTCTAAAGAGACAGGTTCTTCAGCAGAATGTAACACGCGATCCACTTTCTGCGTGGCATTCTCCCACCTGCGTTGCAAAGATGAATCTAGCGGGGTCCCATTGGCTTTCGCATCTAAAATATCTTGTACATCGGTAGCAGGCAAATACCCTACTTCAAGCGCTAATTCCTCATTGGTGGGATCCCGCCCTAATTTTTGAGTCAATTGGCGCTGAGTGCGCAGCAGGTTGGTAATAGATTCGAACAAATGCCCTGGTATACGAATCGTACGGCCTTGTTCGGCAATTGAACGGTTTATAGACTGTCTTATCCACCAGGTAGCATATGTACTGAATTTAAAGCCTCGGCGCGGGTCAAACTTGCCCACGGCGCGTAACAATCCCAGATTTCCTTCTTGAATCAGGTCCAAGAATGTGATCCCACGATCTCGATAGCGTTTGGCTACACTCACAACCAGGCGCAGGTTTGCACGAATTAATGCATGGTTGGCGTTTTCCGATCGTCTGGAAATGGAAGCAAATTCATCGTCCAGGATTGAATCGTCTGGATTCTTCCGCAGGAAAGTGCGTCCGGAAGGTAGTTTTTGATGATTCTTTAAATGCTCTAATAGCCAGTCTGCGATAGTTGTAGGTAGTAAATACATACACATAAAGACACTGAAAGCTTTACGAACCATACTATCCCAAGTTGGGTCTTGTCCCCACAACCCATTATCAAGATACGAGCGCAAATAGGAGCGCTCTTTGATATCCCAAGCAATATGCAACCCTTGAGCCTCAACCAGGATTAAAGACAGATCAGGTAGGTCTGTTTTAATCCTGTTCGCATCGTCTTGCAACCGCTCCCAGGAGGTTATTAACTCATTGTAGATTGTACGATAAATTGCGCTTGATTCTGTTACCCCCGCTTTTTGCGGCCGATGTCGGTAGGCCGCTACCAAATTATGAGCTTCTATTAAAGTTGCCAAACGAAACTCGCCATCTGATACCAAGAGCTTTACCTGCCCAATTTCTTTTAGATACAGGCGGACAGGATCTTCAGAAATTTCAGCAGCAAGTTGAAGAGTGCCTTCTAGATCAAGGATCTCCTCTTCTTTCTGTGTGGCAATGCTTTCGTCATCAGGCTCAATAATTTCAACATCACTTTGGTCGGATTGTTGAATCTTAGGCGTAGCAAGTTCATCTTTCACAGATAAGCTACCTAGCTCAACACCAATAGGATCTTCTACCGGTTGTCGAGAGCTCGGTTTATTGTGTTCAGAATCGGATTTGTCTTTGCTAGGCATCGATTATTCGAGTTTGCGTTGGGTAAGCATGCTGCCGGCATGGTCCAAATCAAGCAATAATTTAGTATGTTGTAATACTTGTTCTTGATAAGCAGTTGCTCTCAAATCCCCCTGTTCTTGCGCTTCTTCAAAAATAAAGCGCAATTGATTCAAAACTTCGTTCAAGCCCCATCGACGAAGCTTGATAATGCTGCGTTGTAAATCCTCAATCAGACGTTCTTCAAGCGAGTCGATTTGCTGTGTTTGGTTTAGCATTTCTCTGGCCGATTCCTGAAGCGTTTCAGGAATCCGATCGACAATATATTGATGATGATCCTGCTCGTCTTGCTCGAGAGATGCCCGGATTAGATCCAACAGCATCTGATGGTCAGTATACTCGAAATCTTCATTGAGGATCCGCTCTAACCCGGCTTCCTGTAACTGGCGATCCAAACGATGCAACAATTCTGGTTTGCGAAATAACAATCCAATGCAGTACGTTTCACTCTGGTAGGAAGGGCTGACCGTTTTGATTACCTGGACTTCAACCTGCTTAGATTCAACATCTTTTCGGCGTTTTGGCCGCCTCACCCGCGGTCCTTGAGGCTGCTGACCGATTAATGATCGTTCATCTACCTTCAAGAAACGAGCCAATTGCTGACGATAGGAGTCACGTTCAACGGGATTGGGCAAATCCTCTATCAATGGCATCACCTGAGCCGCGATTCCCGATTTGGTTTTGGGGTTGTCTAAATCTTGTCCTTCGGCCAGCGTTTCCATAACGTGCGTGACGATAGGCTTGGCTGCCTTGATCAGAGCCGCCCATTCTTCAGGATCGCGTGCGATAACTTCATCTGGGTCAAGCCCATCGGGGAGCGAAGCTACGCGTATATCAGCTTGCAAACGGGCCTCATAGCGCAGCAGACCGCGCGCGTCAAATCGGAGCTCGCCTTCTCGGTCCATAGCCTGACGGGCCGCATCCAACCCGCGTAAGATGGCTTTTTGTCCAGCTGCGTCTGGATCGAGCGCCATGACGATCTTGCGCGTAAAACGTTTGATCAGGCGCATTTGATTTTCTGTCAATGCTGTTCCCATAGGCGAGACTACATTTTCAAACCCAGCCTGCTGAGGTGAAATCACATCCAGGTAGCCTTCTACGATCACTACTTGATCAGCAGAACGAATGGCCTTGCGGGCCCTGTCCAAACCGTAGAGCAAGCGCCCTTTGTCGAATAGCGCTGTTTGTGGAGAATTGAGATATTTGGGCACCTGGTCTTCTTCGAGGGCCCGTGCGCCGAAACCAGCCATACGTCCGCGCTCGTCGCGGATGGGAATCATCAGCCGGTGACGGAATCGATCATAGACTTTGCGGTTGTCCATCTCCCCCAATTCATCATCACCTTCTCGCAAGGTCAGCAAGCCGCAATCGATCAAATCTTGTTCGGAGTAGCCGCGATCGGTAAAGTGCTTGAGGGCGTTTTCCCAGCCCCTGGGTGCATATCCCAAGCCGAATGTTTCGATAGTAGTGTCTGTCAGTCCCCGTTTTTTGTGCAGGTAATCCAGTACTTCTGAGTTGTTTAAAAGGTGATTGCGATAATAGAGAACTGCTTCTTCCAATACGCCTCGTTGGGAGTCGTAAAGTTCCTTTTGAGCTTCCTGTTGCGGCGAGTATTGTTGTAATTGCACACCTGCTCACTCACCCAAATTTTGAAGGGATTCTTTGAAATCCCAACCTTCTTTCTTCATGACGAACTTGAATATGTCTCCACCCTCATTACATTGA
>JASJYH010000042.1:0-7188 GCA_030123675.1 Anaerolineae bacterium
CTGCCCCGGTTGGGCAGCTAAAGGGCGTGCCATCAATGTCGCCAGAAATGAGCACGTTGTTCCCTTGCGGTTCGGTGGCGCTCAGATAAAGCGATTCATTTCCGATACACCAGCCGCCAGCGCCCCAGCTGTCGCAGGCCAGTGAGCCAGAGATTGTGGGTGGTAAGACTGGCGGGGGAGGCGGGGGCCCGCCGCCGCCACAGCGTGGATCGGACTTTGGCAGACATTGACCACCATAGCAACATTCCTTATCCCCACAATCCCATCGGCGCTGGCACTGTACGGCGGCGGCTCTGTCACTGAATGAAAGAGCCAAAAACAACATCAGCACCAACGCCAGCCCAAATTTTCGACTCCGCATGCCCAGACCGGCAAATAGGGCCGACAGGCCTAGCCAGATCGGCGAAGGAATCCCCGCGCACGGCTCGAACAAGTTCGCACCGACCGCAAGGCAAACAGCCACAACCGCAGCTAACACGGATAGCCAGCGGAGCTGAGAACCCCTGCGCCGCAAGATCATTAGGCCAAGCAGACCAACAGCTCCCAGGCTTATCCAATAAATCGGCGAAAGGATCTGATTTGGAACCTGTAGCCAGATCAAGGCGCTGATCGTTACGCCAGCAATCAACCCAATGAATATCATCCGGTTGAGGCTGTGCATTCTGGTTTGTTTCTTTGGAACTAATGGGCGCAATATGGCCTCCCTAAGAGTAGCTTAGTTGCCCTATCCTACCCGATATTACCAATCTAGACAAGAGCGAGATTGACAGTTTTGATAAAGAATAGCGGAGCCAAAGGATTCAACAAGACATACTCACATAAAGTGAGCAGCATTAGTGTCTTTCTCGAACACGCCCTATAATTATTTCAACAGTTCAATGGCTTCACCCGCGGCTTGTTCGGGGGTCTTCTCTCCCGATATGACAGCGGCGATAGCATTCTGAAAAATGGGCCCCACAGCCTCAGACAAATCATTCCCCGGAACCAATTGGGCCGATTCGGCAATTTGGCCCAAAATATTTTGCAACTCTGTATCCTCCCAGGAATCCAAAACTGTTGGGCGCGTAGGGAGCATACCGCTGGCCTCTGTCCATTCTGCCAAAAACTCAGCGGCTGACAGGAACTCGGCTAGTTCAACAGCCAAGGATTGATTGTCCGAGTTTGAACCGGCCAAAGCCCAGGAATACCCACGTATCAAATTAATTTGCATAGCAGTAGAATCGCTATTTGCAGGGCCAAATATTATTCCGGGTACTGGTGCCAACGAATGGCTTGCAGACTTTTCGAGTAGATAAATTGATGTCCAAGTTACAACGAACGTAGCTCGCCGCTCATTAAATGCTTCCCAGGCGGCACTATCATCTTGCATTGTGACAAAATTGGCTGAAAGGTTGCCGTTTTTTACCAGATCGGAATAGAAAGTGAGCAGCTCCGACATCAAGGTTTCATCTATCGTATGGCGGCCTTCTTCATTAACGAGTATTCCGCCTTCAGACATATAAAGATTAAGGCTAAAGCGAGCCAGTGGGGAGGCACCTGGAAAAACAAGGATTTCTCCCTTGAGATCATCCCAATTGGTGGGCAATACTTCAGAATACCCGACCAATACCAAAGCGTCTCCAGCAAAGGGTAACCCAAAAGTAGTATTTTGAATTCGGGCCAATTGTTGGGAATACGGATACCAATCGGGGTCATCCAGATATGTGGTCAACCCATCCAGGGGATGTAACAGCCCTTGTTGGGCAGCAGATTCGAGGTCGGTGCGCGGGAGCGCGATTAAGTCTGGCATGCCCACCTCAGCTGCAGCATTGGAGGCGATCAGCGCTTCCAACAATCCGCCCGTTCCACTTTCGGCTTTGACACGCACCTCAATTTGCAGGCCGGGCCGGCGAGTGACAAATTCGTCCAGGCGATCTTGCAACAATTGGCCGGATAGGGTATCTGCAGCGGGATCGAATTGCGGAGGCACCCAAATGCGCATCTTGCGCGGTCCGTCCGGT
Organism: Anaerolineae bacterium; assembly: GCA_030123675.1. Lineage (GTDB taxonomy): Bacteria > Chloroflexota > Anaerolineae > Anaerolineales > Villigracilaceae > JAABUE01. The sequence continues at coordinate 2,001 of JASJYH010000042.1, forward strand.
GTGGCACCCGAGGGGATCAGACCTGTGGGAGATGTTACAGGCTTCGCGGTTTGTGGTAGATCGGATTCAGGTTCACCATCTTGCACTGGCGTGCTTCCGGCACGAACTGTAGGCGAGGCAAGATCCGTAGGGCTATTTGCACAACCAATTAGGTAAAAAATACACAGCGAAAAAATCAGAAAGCGTCTCATTATCATAATTCTATTGGCGCGCTGAGCAGGGCGGTCAAGAGTTTGACAGCGTTCTCAACATCCTCGTAATCGATCATTTCAGAGGGGGAATGAATATATCGGCAGGGTATTGCCAAGCCTCCCGTTGGGACCCCCAATCGGGTTACCTGAATTGCGCGTGCATCGGTACTACCACCGACAAGTACTTCGCGCTGGACAGGGATTTTGGCCTTCTTGGCAGTTCCTTCCATCCAGGCGACCACTTTTGGATCGTAAAGCATCCGGGAGTCTTTAACCATAATTGCCGGCCCTGCTCCGAGGGCAAGCTCGCGCCGAATGGAGTTTGGGGTATCACCGGTATGAGAAACGTCAAGACCGATGCCGATTTCTGGATCGATGCCATACGCCGAGACGATGGCACCCCGTGTACCGAGCTCCTCTTGCACGCTAAAGACGAAAAACACTTCGTTCGGGCCTGACTTGAGCCTGCGCATTGTTTCGATAGCGACCGCTACCCCGATACGATCATCGAGCGATTTGGCTACCAGCCGTCCACCCATTTGGACGTTCGGATGTACAAAAGCAGCCATATCCCCAACCTGAACAGGGCACTCAGCAGCACTGGTTGCACCTACGTCAACAAACAATTTATCTATGGGTTGGACCACATTAGCTTTACTTATTCGTTCGGAACCGATAACTCCCAGCACGCCATTTACAAAGCGGACGTGGCCTCCGGGTAAGTAGCGAGGGTTGGAACCACCAACGGACGTAAAATATACAAATCCACTTTCGTCAATATGTGTGGCGATCAAGCCAATTTCATCCATATGGGCAGCGACCATCACTCGTTTGCCGTGCTTGCCCTTTTTTGCAATAATATTCCCGAGTGCGTCGACGCGTATATCTTCAGCCAGCTCTTTGATCTCGGCTAGGATGACATCCCGGATAGCTTCTTCATAGCCGGAGGGGCTATAAGTATCAGTCAGCTTTTGAATGAGTTTTTTCATATAATTAACCGAAGATTTTTACCACAGAAAAAATATTATCGGAAAAGCGGTACTTCTTGGAAGTGTCAAAACTCGAATACAAATTGTCATTCTGATCCCTGAAAGGGAGAAGAATCTTCCCGCGTTATGCGCGGGAGACTCTTCACTTCGTTCAGAGTGACATAAATATTATGTCTGCCGCTTTTGGCACTCCCTACTTCTTTCCCGGCTGCAGTCGTTATACGAACCACGCATGGTGCGCGTCCCTGAATATCACTCGAATCTAAAATATGGCGATCGATCTCATTCATTTCCGGCAGGTATTCGCGAGCAGCGACCAAGGCAATGTACTTATTCATATAATTTAATTCTCTCTCAATAAATTTGGTTTCATATTTTTTAATGCGACATATATTAATTTGAGCGTATTTTTCCAATCCTCCACCCGGCACAAACCAATCGGGGTATGTGGATACCGGCCGGGCACCGAAATTGAAATGACCGGCACACCTGCTCTAGTCCGTTGGATCGCGCCAGCATCTGTGCCGCCGCCACCGGGCTGCCGGATTTGATATGGAATGCCTTCGTTTATGGCAGTTTCTTTCAGATACTCAACCAAAATCCGAGCATCTATCGCCGATGAATTGTAAACGTAAATTGCCGGGCCGTGTCCTAATTTGGTGTTGTAATAAGAACTTTCGCTGCCATCGTGTTTTGGAAAATCATAGGCAGGCGTCGATTCGATGGCAATTCCCAGATCAGGGTTGAAGGCATAGGCTGCTGGCTTTGCGCCACGCAGACCGATCTCCTCTTGGACCGTGAAGGCCGCCAATAGATCAATATTTTCTGGGGCATGCTTCACAAGTTGGATCAGGGTTGCAACTCCTATACGGTCGTCTATTGCCTTTGCAAATAGTGATGGCCCAACCTGTCTAAATTCCGTTGCAAATGTCACCCAATCACCTAGGTTTGCGTTTCCGTTGGGGCCCAGGTCAATCCGCAGGGAGTCAAATGAAGGGTTGCGTTTTCTTTCATCAGCACTGGTTAAGTGAATGGGTTTAACTCCAATTACACCCGGTGTATGATTATTGCCTACTTGTACAAATTTTCCAATACATACCCGCGAGTCTATACCGCCAACGGGTTGAAAACCGAACAGGCCTTCACCTTCATCAGAGACAAGCATAAATCCGACCTCGTCCATGTGCGCATCCAGCATAACCCGCAAGCGTTTGGCTCCTAGACCCTTCTTTTTTACCAATACATTCCCCATTGCATCAACCTTGAGTTCGTCAGCATAGGGCTCTACTTCATTTATTACGATCTTGCGTACCGCACCTTCGTCTCCGGAAACAGCGCTGGCATTGCAAAGTTTTTCCAAAAGCTTAATCTGTGCTTTCCCAATTGTTGGTAGCGATGCAGCCATATCTATTCGTCCCAGGTGATCGTATTCATGAAATCAATATCAAGACCGATCACAAATTCCGCCAGCAGCCGCCCAACTCGTTGGATATCATTCAGCATGACCATTTCGACAGGGGAATGCATATAACGCAGGGGTATGCCCAACACGATATTGGGAACACCCTCGGCTGTGGTCTGCATAATCATGCCATCCGTTCCGGAGGAGGTCGGCATGATCTCGGTTGCGTAAGGAATTTCCAGCTCTTCGGCTATTTCTTTGAAGCGATTGTGCAGAAACGGATGATTATTCGGTCCAAAGCCCAACGTAATCCCTTTTCCAAGTGCAAAGGTTCGCCAATCGTTTGCCCCCGGCCCTTTTCCAAAAGTAACATCGATCGCAATAGTTAGATCTGGGAGCAGTTGAAATGTAGATGTGCCAGCACCAGACATATCTATTTCTTCTCGTACAGTGGCAACCGCCCAAATGTCCCAGGAATGTGTTCTGGAGCTCAGTTCTTGCAAACACAAAGTGACTGCCGCAACAGATGCACGATTGTCAAGGGAGTGACCAATCAGGCTCTCTCCAGAGATTTCAACTGCTTCCGTTCCGAACGAGATCAGATCCCCGATTCGGACAAGACTCGCTACCTTTGAGGGTAGCAGGCCCACGTCCACGAGTAGATCCGAGATAGCTACAATCCCATCTGCCTCTCCAGAGGGCAACAATTTTGCGGGCGGCAAAAGGATAACAGCCGGTAAATCCTGCGGGCCACCAGAACCGGTAGCATGCACTAATACGGGTTGGCTGGGCAGAACACGCGCATCCAGACCGCCGATTGAAGTGATGCGCAAAAAGCCGTCGTCGATTTGGGTGACCATCATACCGATCGCATCCATGTGAGCGGCCAATAATATGGATGGGCGTTTTTTCGCGCCCGCCCCTTTTTTGATTCCGTGGACCGAACCTAAGCGGCTGAGACTGATTTCATCTACCAACGGACGCCATCGGGCCTCAATCAACTCAGTGACAGGAGTTTCATACCCGGATAATCCTGAAACAGATACCAATGATTTCAGGAATGGAAAGATATCTGGCATTTATGGATTTGGAGGCTGGGGTTGGAGTGGAGCAGGTGAAGGGCTGGCTGTATTGGTTGGAGTTAATGTAGGTGTCAGGGTTTGTGTTTCTGTTGGGGTAGTTGTGGATGTGAAGGTAGCAGTATGGGTGGGTGTTTGAGTAAGTGTTGGTGTAGGAGTATTTGGCTGAAATGGGGTGTTGGAGCTGGTGGAGGTCTGCGTTATTGTAGGAGTGAGTGTGGTTGTGCCTGTCAGAATATTGGGGGTAAGGCTGCCAGTGGATGTGAAGATGCTTAACGTTTCAGTAACCGTAAAGGTAATGGGAGTATTGGTTGGGGTTGTGGTAATGGCATTTGGATCTGGCGCTATGCTAATAAAGAACCAACCCAAGCAGTAGCAGGGAAGGGTTGCAACGATAATCACGGTAAGTATCAACCGCCGGCGTTTAAGTGGGGATTCGACTTCTAGCATGCTGTTGGATAATAACATCATGCTAGGGATGTAACAAGCAAACCCTTTCTGCTTCTCGGGTGATCGCGTTTCAACCTTTGAGCGCGGACTAGTAAGTAATCTTCGTCCCAAGCAGCTTGAAGTCTCTTGGCGCGAACGCCGCCTTTCGCCGTTTTTTCATTTTTGAGCAGGTTGAGTGCTATGTGTCGCAAAACGGACAGGTTTTCAGCCGCATGATCAATACGTACCTGGCTATCATCATCTCGAAAAGCAATATCCAGCACTCAATCGACTTGATTTTCGATCTTCCAGTGATTTTGTTTGGCTTTCAGGATGAGTTTTGCCTGTGCTAGCAAACTGGAAATGAAATAACGGGTCTTGCACTCAACTTTTTTGCCAATGTGTCGTTGTGAAAGGATACGGACAATGCTTTGCAAACCACAATATAATATTTAAAGGCTACCCGCTGTTGATCTCCTGTTTGACAGCATGGTACAAAAATTCTGCATTAAGTTCGTTCAAAGTAAAGCAAGGTGCTTCCAGGTGATCAGCCAATTTTTGAGCCAAGCCCTGGTCAAAGGCAGCGTGTTCCATGTTGATCACAATGCTGCGGGTTTTCTTGTTGGCAATCAGCTCAGCATATTTAAACGATTCTTCCTGTGGCGGCAGAGTGCCTAATGCCACATTTCCGGCGCCATCGGTTAATACAATCAGCAAAGGCTCCACATCCGGGTGAATGTGTTTTTCACGGTTAAGTACATCGAATGCCATCAGCAATCCCGCGGAAAGCGGCGTTTTCCCGCCTACTGGGATGCCCACCAGCGCCTTCTGGGCAAGCTGTACGCTGTTTGTCGGAGACAGGACTAATGTTGCCCGATCCTTCTGGAACACGATCAGGCCCACCCGGTCTCGGCGCTTATAGGCATCCATCAGCAGCGAAAGAATTGCCCCTTTGGTGGCGTTCATGCGCTCGGCCACAGCCATCGACCAGGAGGCATCCACCAGGAAGAGCACCAGGTTGGCGACTTTCTTCACACGGATCTTGCGCTGAAGGTCGCTTTTTTCAATCGCGAAGGCCAGGCGCCTTCGTTTTTCCAC
>JASJYH010000042.1:7198-20494 GCA_030123675.1 Anaerolineae bacterium
AGCTAGCTGCTCCGCCTAGCGTACCCAGATCTTCAAGCCCGCCAGCATTGGTGTAGCGAATTGCGTGGGTAGGGCCACAGGTTACTCTCTGCTTCTTGCCACGAACCGTAAGTGTTAGCAGTGGCACTAGAGTCCGCATCAAATCCAGTCAATTTCAGATCCGGCAGGACGTAAAGGCCAGGCGCTTGCGTTTTTCCACTCGGCGCTTCTGGTAGGGTGCCGCCGCCCGAAAGGTGGCATCAAAAGCGATGTCGTCGGTCTTATCGCCCGCCGGGCGTGCCCGGATATAGCGGCCGTGTTTGCGGTCGGTTTTGGTTAATGAGCGCCGACCTGCATGCCGGCGGGCTAATTTGTCTAAGGGGGTATTGAGTTTGCGTGGCTCGAAGGTATCACCAACTTTTACCTTCTGCCCACCCTCCCACCAATTGGCGTTGGCATTGTTGAAAACATCCTGTGCCTGTGGGTCGGGCTGCTCTTGAGGAGATCCTTCTTGGGCCTCACTCTCGATTTTTAAGTTTTTTTTTGCTCGGCAGGTTTTTCTTGTGGCTGCTGATCAGTCTCTTCATCATCCTCGTTATCTGGGACCGATTGTCCCGCCAATTGCTCGATGCGCTCTTGTAACTGCTCGGTGCTCATCTCAGCCTGCTGGAAGGGAGTGCGTTTAATTCGATGCGGCAGAGCCAATTCAGCAGCCAGGGCAATGTCATGGTCATCGATAGCTTTGCGGCCTTCAAAGGCAGCCTGCGCGCGCGCTGCTTTGAGAATTACCAGGTCAGCCCGGTGGCCATCTACATTGAGCGAAGCGGTCAACGCGGCAATCGAAAGCAAGTCTCGGCTGGAATATGTTACCTTGTCAACAATCTTCCGTGCCTTTACAATTTTTTCAGCTAGCTCTTTTTCTTTCGAAAGCCATTCCTCGCGGAATTTCTCGGAATCATTTTCAAAAGCCAGGTTGCGTTCCATAATCAAAACACGATCCCGGGCATCCCGAATTCCAATAATATCCACAGAAAGGGCAAAGCGATCCAACAATTGCGGCCGCAGATCGCCTTCTTCAGGATTCATCGTCCCCACCAGTATGAAACGTGCTGGGTGTGAAAACGAGATGCCCTCGCGCTCAACGGAATTGACCCCCATCGCTGCCGAATCCAGCAAGACATCAACCACATGGTCATCGAGTAAGTTAACTTCATCTATGTAAAGTAATCCGCGATTGGCTGAAGCCAACACGCCGGCTTCAAAATGACGTTCGCCCTTCTGGATGGCCTGTTCAATGTCCAGGGTGCCGACCACACGATCTTCAGTCGCGGAAACAGGTAGGTTGATAAAGGGCGTTTTCCGTTCGATAGCAGGCAACTTATTCCCATTTGATCCGGCACGTTCCACACACTCCGTACACCGATTGTGCGAATTGTCCGGATCGCAGCCAAAGCGACAATCCTGCACGGCTTTTACGTTCGGCAACAAGGCTGCCAATGCGCGCGCCATTGTAGATTTGGCGGTGCCACGCTCACCCCGAATCAATACTCCGCCGATACGGCTGTCGACTGCGTTCAAGATCAGGGCGCGGCGCATGCGCTCCTGCCCGACGATAGCACTAAAGGGGAAAATTGTTGGCATGCATAACTCCGGCGGTGATTATAACGTGTTTTTCAAATTGGTTAATCTGGGTAATATTGCCCCGCTTTTCTGGGAGATCATATCCAATTATGCTGTAAAATTGGCGGAATAGCAGAGTTAGCTTCCTTGCAAAATTGAAAAATAAAAGGATATAAAAATCCCCGGATTAGATCCGGGGATTTTTCTTATATTAAGAATTCAGATTTCCGCTCACATCAATCTAAAACCTGTTGCCGTTATCGAACGGTTTGAGCTTGCGTGTAAAGCTGCTCTTTCAATTTCATAACATCCCGCCCAACCCTTGAGCCAGAATCGTCGGTAATCTCTTTCGATATTTTTTTGATGGCGTGCATCACTGTAGTATGATCCCGGCCACCAAGTACTTGACCGATTTGGGGCAGCGATACATTTGCTTCTTCTCGCAATAAGTACATTGCAATCTGACGAGGTTCAGCTACATTTCGCGAACGGTCTCTGCTTAGCAGTTTTTCAACCGACAAATCATAATAATTAGCAACCAGATCGACAAGCTTCTGGGGTTCGAAGTCACCACGCTGGGGCAATAGATCCGAAAGGGCAACTTCAACCAATTCGGGGGTCAGATTTGAACCGCTCAGGTCTGCAAAAGCCAGGATGCGATTGAGAGCACCCTCCAGCTCGCGGATGTTAGACTGCACGCAGCGCGCGATTGTGTCCAAGATCTCATCTGGCACAAATCTGCCAGTCCCTTCGGCTTTGTGACGTAATATTGCAAGGCGGGTTTCCAGATCTGGCGGCTGGATGTCCGCAGTTAACCCCCATCCAAAGCGTGAGCGTAATCGTTCCTCAAGTGTGACCAACGATTTGGGTGGGCGATCGCTTGAGACAATAATTTGCTTATCTTGGCCATGCAAAGTGTTGAATGTATGAAAAAATTCTTCCTGAGTGGCTTCTTTTCCAGCTATAAACTGAATGTCATCCACCAGCAAGACATCGATGGAACGATATTTCTCTCGGAATGCCTGTGTGGTGTGTGTCCGGATGGCATTAATCATGTCGTTGGTAAACTCTTCCGAAGATACGTACAATACGGCCAGGCCCCGTGTGTGGCAGGAATTTCCAATCGCATGCAAAAGATGGGTTTTCCCCAATCCCACACCCCCGTAAATAAACAGTGGGTTATATGAACGTGCGGGTTTTTCCGAAACTGCCAGGCAAGCGGCATGGGCCAAGCGATTCCCCGCGCCAACTACGAATTGTTCAAAGGTATAGCGAGGGTTTAGGGTTACATTTCGTTCAAGAGACACGGGCGTGCCTTCTTCATCAAGTTCTGTTGATTCAATTGTCTCGGACATGTCCTCATTAAATTGTGAGACCACAAAATTGACAGATACATTCGAATCCATTATACCAATTAACAGGCGGCTAACTTTGTTCGCAAGACGACTCTCGAGCCAATCGCGGGCATATGCATTGCGTACACTGATGGTAAGCAACCCATCGTTATACTTAATCGGATGGGTATCGCGCACCCAAGTGTCATAAGATGCCCTCGGCATCTCCAGTTGGAGTTGTCCTAGTACAGATTGCCACGCCTGTTCTACATTCATAGTTGCTCCCTTACAATTAGGCTTAGGGTGTGTTGAATAGAGCCGCTGGGCTACCAGCGGTTTGATATAAAGAAAGATTTTGTTGTTGTAATTTAGGATTTGGGAAGGAGGATGTCAACCTACCCACAATTTCAGCGTGCATTCATTCTAGCAGAAAAGGTCGCATATTACCACACGTGTGCCCTACGCCATCTTAAAAACTTTCGTTTTTTTAAGGTTGCTCAACCTTAAAAAATAATATTTCAAAGGTCGAAATTAATCTCCTTAATTCGAACACTTGTCTCAGCCAAAAAAGCTGTAAGGTCAATCCAAGACCCCCACATATGGGGTTTTTAACTGTATTTACCCCTGTATGCATATATGTACCTTAAAATAATATGTGAAAGACTTTCCAATAATAATCGAGCGTGAAACGCTTAATCCTGTGACTCATTTTTAAGAAAACAGAAGTTTTTCAGGAATTTAGTGTATACGGATGCATGTTGCTCAAACCAATACCTTCATTTCACCTTTAAGCTAGGTATTTTGGACTATTCAGGCCTTTAGGAGTATTTGAAGCCTGATAGGTTTTGGCAGACATCTACAATTAAATTCTAACATAGCCAAATGGCGAGGTAATTCCGCCATTCTTAATGAGGAAATACAATTTGAAAACTTCGCGATTTTCTGGATTTTATAATTTAACACTTGACGAACGTCGGGAACAGTTAGTGACTCACTCGCATCTGTCTCCCGAAGACTTGCTTCCATTTAACACTGGGGGACTCTCTTCTTCAGATGCCGACCACATGATAGAAAACGTCATCGGGATCCATAGTCTGCCACTTGGAGTAGCCCTCAATTTTCAAATTAATGAAAAAGATGTGCTCGTGCCATTTGCGATTGAAGAACCGTCAGTGGTGGCCGGGGCTTCTTTTATGGCCAAGCTGGTTCGCACTGGCGGCGGATTCCAGGCCAAGGCCTCAGCACCTGAGATGATTGGCCAGATGCAAGTTCTCGATCTCGAAAACTTAGATGCAGCCATAGGAATCATCAACCAACACAGTCCCGAGTTGTTGGCAGAAGCAGATGAAGTGGACCCAATCCTTAAGAAATTCGGCGGCGGCGCGCGCGAACTGCAAGTACGGATCATCGAGGAATCTCCCATTGGAGCCTTTCTGGTTGTCCATTTAATATATGACGTACGGGATGCGATGGGCGCCAATGCCGTAAATACTGCCTGTGAAACATTAGCCCCGCGTATCGAAGCCCTCACGGGCGGACGTGTCCATTTGCGGATTCTTTCCAACTTAGCTGATCGACGCCTAGCCCGAGCGAACTGTATGATCCCTGTAGATGAACTTGCTTTCGAAAAATACACCGGCGAACAGGTACGTGATGGCATCCTCGAGGCCTACGCGTTCGCTGCAGCAGATCCTTATCGGGCTGCAACCCACAACAAAGGCATTATGAATGGCGTCGACGCAGTTGTGATCGCCACCGGAAATGACTGGCGCGCCATCGAAGCCGGCGCGCATGCTTACGCGGCCCGTTCTGGCAAATATACTTCGCTCTCCACTTGGGAGGCAGACTCAGACGGCAACCTAGTTGGAAAGTTGGAAATGCCAATGGCCGTCGGCATCGTGGGTGGCGCGACCAAGGTCCACCCCGCCGCACAGGCAGCCATTAAGTTAATGGATATCAAATCTGCATCTGAACTGGCCGAGATCATCGTCTCGGTCGGGTTGGCCCAAAACCTGGCTGCTATCCGCGCACTGGCTACCGAAGGCATCCAGCGTGGACATATGTCCCTGCATGCCCGTCAGGTTGCTATCGCCGCTGGAGCCGAAGGTGACCTCATCGAAAAAGTCGCCGCGCAAATGGTTTCAGAGAAAGTTGTGAGGATTGATCGGGCTGAAAAAATTATAAAATCTATGTAATAAGATAATTATTTGGTAAGGATTCGATGAGGTATTAATTGATAGTCCAAGAGAGATTTTGAAAGCGCACGATGACTAAGATGATGGTCAGCTCTAATCAAAAAGGAGATCCATCATGCGCACCTCACTCGAATGGAAAGGATACTACGAAGTAAATTCGTGCTCAATATTAAAGTTGCCCTGGGAGATCGGCCAGGAACTTAGCCAGCAAGAGCAATTAGCAATTGCTGCCTCAGTTCAAGACTTTCAGAAAGGTGAAAGCTCAGAAGTCCGTCACTTGATCCGAGCTGCAAAAAATTATGCTGACCAAAGTGGTGATTATGAATATGTTCAAGCGATCCGTTTGTTTATCGCCGAAGAACAGCGTCATGCAAAAAATCTTGGCCGTTTTCTAGAAGCCAATGGGATAACCCTTGCAGAAAGGTCATATTCAGGCAAGGTATTCCGTGCCTCGAGACAAGCCTTTGCCAGTTTGGAAATATCAATTAGTGTGTTAATTACCGCTGAAATCATTGCTAAGGTGTAGTATGCAGGTCTTAAAAATTCGGCTAATTCAATATTACTTCAAACTCTTTGCGCACAAAACATGAGAGATGTGATTGCACATGTTGAATTTCAGGTTGAAAGATTAGGAACTGAATTATATTGATATGATAACTATAGCTGAATTGTAATAATTAATACTATAAAAACAAACTTAGTAAAGATAAGGAATATCTAATGACAACCCTTAAACCCTCAACAAAACTACTTAAACCTGCCCGCTCTGTCGGCATTACTGGCTATGGCGTATACATACCGCGTTACCGCCTACCCGCCCAGGAGATCGCCCGAGTTTGGGCCGGTGGGAAAGCTGCCCTGCCCATCAAAGAGAAGGCCGTACCTGGCTTAGACGAAGATGTGATTACTATGTCCATCGAAGCGGCCCGCAACGCACTGGCACGGGCAGATATCCATGCGCATCAATTGCGTGCTATCTGGGTCGGCTCTGAATCGCATCCGTATGCTGTGAAACCAACTTCAACGGTCGTGGCTGAAGCGATCGGGGCTGTCCCGAACACGCAGGCCGGTGACTGGGAATTTGCCTGCAAAGCCGGCACAGAAGCCATCGTCGCTTCGATGGGTTTTGTCGGCTCCAGCATGGCCGACTACGCCATGGCCATTGGCTCGGACACCGCCCAAGGACGTCCCGGTGATGCCCTGGAATACACTGCCGCAGCTGGTGGGGCGGCCTTCATCATTGGCCCGGCCGAGAACGCTCTGGCGACCATCAACGCTTCGTATTCTTATGTCACTGACACTCCTGATTTCTGGCGGCGTGAGAATCAGAAATATCCCGAACACGGCTCACGCTTCACGGGTGAACCGGCTTATTTTAAGCATACTACTTCAGCGGGAAGCACAATGATGGAAGCGCTGGGCGTGACCGCCAAAGATTATCAATGGGCCATCTTCCATCAGCCCAACGCCAAATTTCCGCAGCGGGCTGCCAAGATGCTTGGTTTCACACCTGAGCAGATCGAACCCGGGCTGCTGGCTCCGGTGATCGGCAACCCTTATTCCGCTTCTGCGATCATTGGCTTGTCGGCTGTACTAGACATCGCCAAACCAGACGACCGAATTCTGCTGGTTTCCTTTGGTTCGGGCGCTGGCTCAGATGCGTTCGATATTACCGTCACAAAAGAGATTACGAACCGCCAAGATAAAGCCTTGAAAGTACAAGACTATATTGACCGCCGAACCGAAATTGACTACGCTACATACGCACGGATGCGCGGCAAGATTACAATGAAATAAACCCGGATCATACTTCAAACCACTTTTTTTTCAGAGGATTTAGAAATTATGTCAGATGTTGTTATCGTTGGCTTCGGCCAGACCACTGTAGGGGAGCACTGGGACACCGATCTAAGAAAGCTATCCTATCAAGCCATTGATGCTGCCATCAAAGACGCAGGTGGCTTGCGTCCCCAAGCACTTTATGTCGGCAATATGCTGGCCGCCACTCTCTCCAAACAAGCTCACCTTGGCCCACTGCTGGCTGATTATGCTGGCCTGACCGGCATCGAAGCAGTAACAATAGAAGCAGCTGGTGCTTCAAGCGCAGCCGCATTGAGGGCTGGTTACTTGGCTGTTAAAAGCGGGCAGCTTGATACTGTATTAATTCTCGGAATTGAAAAATTTTCCGACAAGATTGGATCAGGTTTTGACGAAGCTCTCGCCACCACTTCCGATTCTGATTATGAAGCCGTGCAAGGTCTTACTCCAGTCGCACAGGCCGCTCTCCTCATGAAACGCTATATGCATGAAAATGAAGTCCCTGCCGATGGATTTGCCGGCTTTGCCCTGACAGCGCATGCTAATGGGGCAGGCAATAAGAACGCAATGTTCCAAAAAGCCATCAAACCCGAATTATATGCCAAGGGCGGTATGGTCAGTGAGCCGATTAACATATTCGATGTCGCCCCGCATGCAGACGGCGCAGCTGCGCTCGTTCTCGCACGCCGAGAGCTGCTACCATCAAATGGGCCTAATCCACTCATCAAAATTGCGGGTTCCGCCTCTGCCTCAGACACGCTTGCCCTGCATGATCGCAAAGACATGCTGTTTTTCGAGGCGGCCCATCAATCTGCTGGAAAAGCTATCAACCAAGCCGAGATCAGCCTCGACCAAATCAACCTGTTTGAGTACCACGATGTTTTCAGTATATATGCAGCCCTCTCACTTGAGTCAGTGGGGTTTGCCACTCGGGGCCAGGGTTGGAAGTTGGCAGCTGATGGCGGTATCGCGCGTGATGGCAAAATTCCTTGCGCCACCATGGGTGGACTCAAGGCACGCGGATTCCCGGGTGGTGCTTCCGGGGCCTATCAAGCGATCGAGGCTGCCCAGCAGCTTAGAGGTGGGGCTGAAGCGAACCAGATTGAAGACCCGGAATATGCATTAATCCAATCTCTGGGTGGGCCTGCTTCCACCGCTGTGACCCACGTTTTGCAAAGGTTGGATTAACCTTACTCGTTATATAACGCCTAATATTGTCAATATGTGGCCAATCCTTCCTGATAGTTCTTGATAGTTCAAATCTGTACAATATGTTTAGCACTATTCACTGTGTGCTGTGAAGAAATCTATTCGATAATAACTGCAATTTAATCGGATATTAATCGATCAATAATTGCAGATTTATGCAAGCTGCAGTAGAAGGAGCGAGAATATGGAAATTCCACGCCATTGGCGGCTTAAACAGCAACGGTATAGGTTAGTTGGGGAAGTCTGTCAGCATTGTGAAAGTAAAATCTTCCCTCCCCGTGACATTTGTCCCGAATGCGGCGGCGAGGCTGATACACTGTACACGTTTAGTGGCAATGGGGAGGTGTATTCCTACACAACCGTTCACGAAGGACCTGCCGGTTACGACGACAGCACTCCTTACACCGTGGCATTAGTAAAATTGGATGAAGGCCCGACGGTTACCGCGCAGTTAACTGACGTGGATGAGGATAGCCTCCAAATCGGAATGCCGGTAGAAATGGTCACCAGGAAATTGAAAAACGACGGTGACGAGCGCGGCATGATCGTATATGGATATAAATTTCGACCACGCATGGCTGTAGCTTAAGAACCCCCTTTACTTTGCAAATAAAACCGCCAGTTTTGGCGGTTTTATTTTTTTAATTTAATATGATCGCAAGCTCAAAAGAATCTATCCCATTATTTGACTGGCTCAATGGCCTCTATCGGAACTGTGATGATTTCGAAACCTGAGTCATCGAGACAACTACAACTGCTCTCGCCAGAGTCTCGCGGAGGCATGCTGCTTGCAGAATATCCCTTTTGCCAACAAAAATCCATGCAACGTTCTCCATCTGACTTTGGTCCAATATTTCCAACACTTAATTGGTAAAGAATGATAAATACAATTGGCAGTATTGTTGCAGCGACTGAAACCATTATATGGTTCTTATTCAAACCCAATTTTCCTTCAAGTTTTTTCCCAGTTATGAACCCAATGATTATCGTAGAAACCCATAGCACCAAGAAGCTCAGAAAAAATAAAACCGGAAGTATCACTTCTGTATATTGGGGCCAGGGATTATCACCAAAAACAAAAATCCAAAGAAAACCAGCCGCGGTCCCGAAGACAAAAAAGGCACCTATCAGAGAAACAATACAACCAGGTGCTGCAAACATTATGGAATAGATATATCGTTTTTTCATTTCACTAATGTATCGGTAAGTAATTTCTTATTATACGGTTTGGGTAAGTCCTCGCCTAGCATCGTTCATCCCGCGTAAGACGGGGTCTTTGGTGCGGAGAGTAATGGGCAGCCCACGCCACACCCGCACCCGCCAGGGTGACGGGGTAGCGGGGCTTTGTTAGGCGGCATAAACTAATGAATATAAACTAAATATATTGTCATAATAGCCAAATCAGCAAAAAAATGACTTATTATTACGGTATATAGTGAACCGAATATTTCTCTTATCGCCCCCCAAAATATTCCAGTTAAAAATATTGCAACAGTGAATATTATTCCAATCTGAATTGAAAATATATTTGCTGTTGTAAGAAAATGATATGATCCATAAAATAGTGATGAAAGAATGATTACATATATTATATTGAAATGTGTTTTCAGTCTTTTAAATATATAGCCTCTCCAATAAATTTCTTCCAATACGGAATTAGCAAAAATCATAACAAATAACAAAATATAGATGTGATTTTTTTTGATATTCCATGAATTTAAAAGCAATTGTATTTCTGCTACTTTAATAATATTCTCATTAAAAATATTGAAGAATAGAATTAAGACTGTAAAAAAAATTATTCCTGAATAAACACCTGCTTTCGTTGAGTTTTTGTTGGAAAGCAAACCAAGTGATTTTACAATACTGCTGTAGTTTTGTTTTTTAATAATATATAAATCTATAATTGGAATTCCAACACATACTAGACCGTGAAATAACAAAAATGTAATAAAAGCATTCGTAAAAATAAATAACCCAATAAATATTGATAATGGTCCTAAAAAAGCTAAAATGAATGTTGTGACCATTTACGTTTAAAAGCTTTTTATGCAAATCTTAAGAAAGCTAAGAATAAGTCGATTTTTTGATCTTCTTTTCTGTCTATGTTCAACTATAAGCTATTACCTAACTAACTGACAAATCATTAACTTCGTATGCTGAAAGCCAGCTAACGGTTTGCGTACGCCCCGGCGTTTTCAGCCGGGGTCGCGCATCACCGTTCGTCCCGCAAAGACGGGACCGTTTCATCCTCCCGAAGGATATCGGGACGATGAGCTTGACTGGATCTTCGACACTCGCGACGAACGGCGGTATTAGCCGGGATACCTGCGGCAGGCGAGTAGCGAGACCGTTCAGCCGCGAATACCGCCCCCAAGGCAATCGCCGTTTATTTTGCTGGGGCCGTAACCGCGTCAGGTGCAGCGCGTGTTAGGCGGGAACTCCCTTTCGAATCTATCTATCTCTGCTCTTCAATTTGAACTGGATGCTTCATCCAGATTCTTGGATCTTCGTAAAATCCTTCATCACGCTCACGGTCGATTGTAACCGGTTGCAGTGCGCCAGAGACGATGTACGGCCCGCTATCTGGAAACTCCATGTTTGTCCAGGCCTCCCACTCGGACACCGTTCCAGAGACGGTCAATGTACTTGGTGCGACCTGTAATTGCTCAGCGCCCAAGCGCCAATGCACGCGGAGCCACGGATCAAAAGGTGCGCCATCAGGACGGGCCCACTGTGTATATCGTTCCATTGGCGTGAGCGGGTAACGAGCTTTCCAAATCGGTCGCACTGGAACGATGACTGCGCTAAGTTCGTGTTTTCTAGCAAGTGACTTCATCTCTCGCAAGATTTTGGAACTGAGTCCTTGACCTTGATTAGACTTCGAAACAATCGCTGCGACAGCGACCAGCGTTTTCGCCGTCTGTTGGTTTTCAACAACATCCAGGGCTCGCAGGAAAATGTCTTCGATGGTGGAGGGTAGGTGTTCTAAAGTGTTATTCCAGATGAGCGGCACGGTGAAACCTGAAGCAACGACTGTATTCGGTGGATTGCAAAATAGGATTTGAAAGTCAGCAAAGGTGCTGAACAAGGTGTGCCAATGGTAGGCATCGCCATGGTGCATGAACTCTGGCCAGGCATCATCGTTGAGTTGCTCAACCTGTTTGGTGAGGTCTGGTCTTTGTTTCAATGTGTGTACTTGGTAAACCATCGTGATGGAATGTTCCTCCCACCTAACGGCCGGCGATATCAGCCGGGGTCACTCAGCACCGTTCGTCCCGCTAAGACGGGTTTCTCTTCCGCAGGCCTGCGGCAGAGACAGGGGTAGATCCCGCGCCTGTCCCGACATGTTCTTTGTCGGGGTGCTGGGGTAGCAGGGCAGAGATAACACGTTTTGGGTTTTACAGACCCATATAATTTGAAGTTACTGTTGTATTAAAGTCCTTAATTTTTGCACAACTTCATTTAATGTGGCAGATGGTAACTTACAACTGAAAAGTTTCAAAATGATTCTGCCGATTCTCCTGTGACTCGCGGTGTGCGCAAAGTCGCGGTGAGGTATTCGGTCCGATCAATGTTATCGCTTCAATTAGGGTAAGTTCGTCAGGTACTTGATTGCATTGATTCCCGGCATGAAGAAATAGGCACCGCCCACTACATCCACATACCTCGTCAGGCCAGATCGTGCACTTTCGAGCGTTCCGCAGCTTATTTGAGATGCCCAGCAGAAGATCTCTTGCCAGCCCAGAGCAAGCTTGATACGATAAATTACAGGTCTTCGGCCGGCTTGACGTTAAGACCGCTGGGCACAAATTGCGAAGGGATGATGTCCGCCAGTCCGACCCCTTCTTCATACTTCCTGAGGCGACCAAACAAACGCTTCACGGATGTCTCGACGAAATCGTAGTCAAACCCGTTGAAGAACGCCGTCTCACGCCTGTTACCGTCGGGATCGGGTACCTGGCGGGAGCGCTTAATGCCCTTTTCGAGTGCCCTTCGGTTATGGACACCCAGGTGCTTGAGCGCAACTTTGAGGACATCGGTTGCATAATCACGTGGGCCATAAATACCACCCCGATACGCCACCTCATAAAAATTTGCCCCGTCCGGAAGAAGGTGATTAGAAGGCATCGCAAAGTGGTCGATAACGTCAACCAAGGCATCAAGCGTTTCAGCCGGGTAATAATACAAATATAGACGTGCAATTTCCAGAAAAAAATTGTAGTGAGCTGCTTCATCCGTAGCAATGGTTTGCGCGACCTTAAATAGTACAGGGTCAGCAGCATCCACAAAGCCTGGCTTGTCGTTATTACCTTTGGCGGTGCGTCCGATATTGAGGTATGTAAGTTGTGTCGCTCGTTCCTGGATGACGACATAAAAAGTCATATGCAGCGGGTCCTCCCAGGGCGGCTGCCACTCCCCATTTCGCAGGAACTCCATATAATCCTCGATCCACTCTGGTGTGCGGAAACGCATGAACAACATGCAATTTAGCCAGAGGTCAGAGTGCTTTTCTTCTTCTGCGCCCCAACGTAATTGAAAATTTGCGCGCCCATAACTTTTTCGCATCATGTGAGTTACTTTGCTGGCATAGTCTGGCGCGTAATTTTCTACCCCGTAGACCCCTTCGATTACAGTATTTAACTGGGGTGAGTGGTCCGTACGAAGGGCACGCCAGTTGAATGAGTGGTCCGGGTGCCAGTTGCGAGTCTTCTGCGAGCGGGTTGTATACCAGCGATACAGGCTTCTGGCACCACGCTCAATAAGTGTATCTTTCTCCTGCCGACTTAGCAGTCCGGCGGGGAAAGGTGGGCGCTCATCTTCGACTTCTTTGATGATTGATTCTTCCGGTTTGGTAATTGGCATTGTTTCCCTTATCTCGTTTAGCCTGTAAACGATGAAGTTAAGCCTTATGAGCGGTGTAGAGATTCTGAAGTTCAAATCCCACTATGTCGACACTTTAACAGGCTTATCAGGCACGTAATAGTATCATAGGTTATGTTTATTCCTGACACAAAAGGCATCAAGAATCTTGAGGGTTTGGATCTTCGGCGCTCGCGACGAACGGCGGCGCTCTCAGCCGGGATCGCGTAGCACCGGTCGTCCCGCGAAGACGAGATCCCTGGAGCAGAGAGTAAATG
>JASJYH010000043.1 GCA_030123675.1 Anaerolineae bacterium
ATCTCCTATGATGGGGTCTCGGGCTGGGTCTCAGCTCCCTTTACAACTTCAAGCAATACTGAGGATGTACCTGTTGTTTCAGTCCCAGCGCCTCAGGCCTCTTCGGGAGGCGGAAACGGGGATAGTTCAGATAGTTCATCAAGTAACGGTGGCAGTTCTGGAGGGGGAGGCGGCTCCGGGGGCAGCTCCGGGGGTGGTGGTGGAGGCGCTAGCGCGCCAAGTGACAGTACCATAATAAAAAGTGTTAGTATCAAGAATGGAAATATATCGGCAAGCAGCGCGGTCTCATATCCGGATGGAGATACTGAAGATCGGGTTGTTATTAAGCCAACCGGATTCGACAGCTCCAAGAAATCCGGTAACTTGAGCTTCTCTCTGACCTGTTCAGGCGGCACAGCCAAGGTGACCTATAACGGTGGATCTGTGACCAACGGATCAGCGGGTTGCAACAAAGGTTGGACAGTATTCTTCACTAACGTTAGTGCGGACGGGAATTTGAAAATATACCTTGAGAGCCCCGGTTATGTCGATTGGCAATTAACTGTCAATGCTCAGTAGCAGGTAAAGAAGCACATAAACAGAAGAAATGAGCAATGGAAATAATCCTTCCTTGCTCATTTTTTTTATTTACAAGACAATCATATTTATTCTGCCATTTTATACAGGTGCGGAGATATTTCCCGTCTTTACAAGCCATGTTTCCTGAGAATGTCAATCAAATCGTAAGGCGCATCCTCGGTGAGATCATAACCGGCATCTTCAGAATTAATTAAAATAACAAGCCCAATATGTTCTTCCGGAAGAAAAGCCATCACGCTGACATAATTGTCATATGAACCTGTATGATAAACCAGCTGGCTATTGTTATAGCGAAGATTTTCCCAACCAAGTGCATAGCCCTCTAAAACCGGCCGCCACGTCTCACGCAAGTTCTCTGCGGAAACTATTCTGGTTCCATTTGGCGCTACGCCACTATTGATTTGGGTTGCAATATAAGCAGCCAGTTCTAAGACATTGGCTTTCAAGGAGCCGGCGGGCGCCAAAGGATCTTCATCAACATCATAGGATTCTGCCAATTGCGGTGCAACCCCATTTGGCAGAGTGTAGGAGTAAGAAAAATCATCTCTACTGCGGGCCTCCGTCACGGAAAAGGTGGCCTGGGTCATCCCAATCGGTTCCAGCACTAATGCCCTCAGAGCCTCGACATAGCCCCTATATAAGTCAGCCTGGCCCCCTGAATGGGCGTACCCAGCTATATAGCCGGCCATGGTCGCAGATAGATTGCTGTAGTTAAAAACATTGCCAGGGGCCGAGAGTAGGTTTGTCGAAGCGACCGCAAGTAGAACGTCGGAGGGGGAGGCGGTTTCTACATCCAGATTATCTTCAGCAAAATCAGGGATACCACTGCTCATACTAAGCAAATGGCGCATGGTTACTTGCTCGGTATACTCCGGATTCGAAAGCTGAAAATCCGGATAAATCTCGACTAGGGGTGTATCCCAATCAAAATAGCCCGCATCTATAAGCACGGCCACGAGCATGGAGTTCATTGATTTTTGGGTAGAAGCTATGTGAAATAGCGTATTTGGTGTTACCGGGTTTTCTTGAGCAACATCGCGAAATCCGTATCCCTGAGCATAAATGGTTCCATCCGGAAGAATCAGGGCATAGGCCAAGCCTGGAATGTGCTCAGTGGACATGGTTTCCTGAATATATTCGTCGAATTCAATGGCCCATTCCGGCAAAACTTTTTGGATGGGCCCCGGAGTATCGGATGGGATCGGGGAGCTCGAGGAAGCCGGAATGGCGGTTGTGGCTTGTGGCTCCAGAGTGGGAATATTTGTTGAAGGGACACTTGATAAGCCCCTACAACTCAATCCCAATATAAGGCCGAAGAGCAATATATAGGGTCTATTTGTATTCATAATTAAATCCTAAATTCATAATTTAGTCTGACCTCACCGGGAAATCAGGCAGGCGATCCCCAAAGAGCCAGATCTCGAAAAAGTCGTCAAGGTCTCGATCCCCAATCTGCTCGGCCAGGGAGATGAAATCTGCTGTGGTTACGTTGCTGAATTTGTAGCGTTCGTAATAGCTGCGAATTAGATTGAAGAAAGCTTCATCCCCGATTTCCAAGCGCAAAGCATGTAAGGTGAGGGCACCCCTGAAGTAAACGCTTTCATTGAAGAGATCCTGTGGCCCAGGATCGCCCGGTGGCGGGGAATTTTGACTGTATTGCTTGTAATCTAAATACCAATCTTTGAGATCATTTTCCATAGCGGAATAACTCTCAGCATGCTCTTGCCAAAGAAACTCTGAATAGGTGGCAAAACCCTCATTCAACCAAATATCGCTCCAGTCGGCTAAGGCAACACTGTTCCCAAACCATTGATGGGCAAGCTCATGCGCAATCGTTTCCTGGTCGCTAGTTCCGGGTTCAAAGACAGACATGGTTTGGGTTTCGAGCGCAAACCCAAAATGGGTATTATGCACCAAGACGCCATAAGTTTCATATGGGTAGGGGCCAAAGATATCAATGAAAAAGTCCATCATCAGTGGGGTTAGCTCAAAGTAGCGGCGATCCTTGGCTAACAGACCGCTGCCGAAATAATTGCGGTATTGGATTCCGTTTGGCCCAGTGAATATTTGGGTGTCAAACTCTCCGATTCCAATTGTGACCAAATAGGAGGCCATTGGAGCTGGAGCTTCCCAAACAAAAGTGTTGGCGGTAGCCCCCGGAATTACTTCTACCAAGCTGCCATTAGCGGCCACGATATAAGGCTCCGGGACAGTGATTTGAAAGGTATAGCTGGCGGGGTCAAGCGGATGTTCATTGTTTGGATACCAGGTAGATGCGCCGGCCGGCTCACTGGCCACGTAAACGCCGGTGCCATAATGGACCCACCCAAGGTCATAACCCGGCATGCCCCTCAGTGATATTCCTGCACCTGGAATGCCGTGATAATTTATTACAGTAGTGAAGGATTGGTCCTTTGCCAAGGGTTTGGTTGGAGTTATGCTAAGCTCTACGCTGTCGCGCTGGAAGTCGGCGGTTTCGCCGTCGACAAGAATAGAATCGATCTCAAAGCCCAGGAGCTCAAGATTGAAACTGCTTAGGTTTTGTTGCGCTTGCATGCTGAGGCTAACGCTTCCGGAAATTTCGTTGCTGGCCATGTCCACATCCAATTTAATCAGATAGTGCTGGACATCATATCCACCGTTTCCCAGGGTGGGATAGTATGAGTCTCCAATGCCAACGCTGCCTGGGCTGGGGAACTCAGAGACTGTTGAGGTGAGCGCGGCCGAAGGAGCCTGCGAGGCTAGCGGAGTATTAGTTGGATTTAAGATTTCTTTTGGAAGGGAGCCGACAAGAGCACAGGCTGACGAGAGAAGCAGAGCAGTGAGGAAATAAAAAACTAGTCGCCTGTCCATGAAGGACTTTCAATCCTATCGTAACTTTAGGACCAAAACCGTTTCAAAATACAATCAATTTGTCTGAATTTATTTGGATAGGGTTACGCTTGAGAACAGCGCGCACCTAGGACATGATGACATTTCAGATTATGGCATTCTGCCTATACCGTGCGCACATCCTCCTCCTGTAGGCCGTTTCGCCATCGCGTAACACCGTTTCGTCCTCCCGAAGGACACCGGTACGATGAGCTTGACTGGATCATCGACACTCGCGACGAACGGCGGCGGGTTCCCGGCCCGAAAGGGGATGCCGGGACGGTGCGATATCCTCCGGGAGGCACGTTTGAGCGACCAAAGGGAGCGAAGAATCGCCGGTTTGGACTTAATATTGGTTACCGTAACTGGAGATTGCTCGTCACTTCGCTCCTCGGAATGACATGGTAGGGCAAATGTCAAGAGAAACTAGTCAGATTTGTCTGAATTCGGAGTTAAACAACCCTAATTCTCGCCCCCGCAGTGCGACTTGGGTGCGGTCAACGCACCTCAATTTCCCAAATGTCCTTTAGCGCCTAGTGGCGATTAAGATTTCCTTCTACATAGTAGATTTGAGAAACTGCTTGCCGCCTTTTTTTGGGAGATATTATCTGTGTAGTGATTTTTAAAAGAAGATGCCCCCTATTTCCCACCTAACAGTACAAGATGAGATGTTGATAACTGCAGCAGTCCATGGACACTTCCCTATCGCGGTTACCACTGTTTCCCCCGCCTTCCCAACGGACTTTGCCTAATCGCTGACACATTTGTGTCAAATTGCAGAAGTTGGGACCCTTTTTGTATACGTATGCATAATACAATGATTTTGTGATTTTGTAAAGGGGGTTTGCGATTTTATTATGTTGGCTTTGAACTATCTAGGGGGCCTTTTACGGCCGGATGCGGAGGGTGTTGATAGTCTGCGAGCGAGTCACAGAGCTCACTCCATGGAGTTGGGTCCCGTCATAGGCGTAGCCTGAGACGAACCACCGGCCGATTAGATGGAATAATCCATTCGCAATTATGACTCTGCCGAATGGCTCTTACGTCCAAAACCAATATAAAAGCCGATGCAGAAACACCGGCTTTTCGCTTACCGGGGACAGGATATGAGCAATGTTAACTAAGTACTCTAGAAATTTCTGATTTCAGCTGTGCCAAATCGCGTTGGAGAATTTCCCAAACGATTTGCAATTTGACTTGGTCATAGCCATGAATAATGATATTTCTTGTTCCAATCATTGATGACCAGGGGATCAGGTGATATTTATCCTGGAAGGCATCAGAGATTTTGTTGGCTGCTTCCCCAATAATTATGAGATTGTACAAAATGGCATCTTGGGTTTTATCATCCGCGACGAACTCTTCATAGCTAGAGACAGTATAGGATTCAATGGCCTCTATCGCAGCAAGTATATCGCCAAGCCTAGACTTGTCTTTCACAGGGCGACTGCATTAGCCTGAACAGATTCAACAAACCTTTTATCTTCAACCTTTGGAAGCGAAAAAGCAGGGATGACATCCACCTGAATGCCCAGCAGCTTTTGGACTTCAAACTGAAACGCGCCCACACCAAATGCGGATGCGCCAGATTCCATCTCGACCAGTAGATCAAGATCGCTCACAGCACTGCTTTCCCCACGTGCAATCGAACCAAAGACGTAGATCTTGTTAATGCCATGTTTCGCCGCAATCTGATAGAGCTGCTTTCTGACCTTTTTCAATTCGCTTAGGTTCATCGGTGCCTCGCAATAATTATAATCCAAAAGGGATTAGCTTCAACCGCCTCGCTAACATCTTTTGTGATATTGCGCGGGCCGCGCAGCATCTCGCAGATGGGCTATTGAACGAGATACTCCCCATGGGTCGCCCGTGAAATAGGGGGAAAAGCGGTTCATTTGCCCGCCAAGCTGCTGCGGGGTTCCGAGCCTAATTACGAGAAATCTTAAGGGGTTTTTAAAGATTTCTCGATACCGGTCGAAATGACAAACATTATCACGTGCGTTTGAACAGTATAGAAACATCGTTCAAGATCAGTGGCCATTAGCGCCATGTAAAGAAAGGACGGTCAAGCCGTGGGGTTGAGATTTTATCAAGCAGCGTTAGCTATTCGCGGAACAGATCGATTGGGGCGAGAGCGAGCCAGGTCATAATTCGATTGCAGATTTAACCAGAATTCAGGCGTAGTATCCAGCGCACCAGCAAGGAGCCAGGCTGTTTCGGGTGTGATCCCGCGCTTACCGCGCACAACCTCATTGACGCGTTGCACAGGCACATCGATATGTTCGGCAAAACGAACCTGAGTAATACCCAGCGGGTTTAGAAATTCTTCCAGTAATACTTCCCCAGGATGGGTGGGAATGCGATTTTCTGGGATCATATGTTTCTCCTATTTATGATAGTCCATGAGAGCGACAGCATGCGCTCCATTTTCCCAACGAAAAATAATGCGCCATTGTCTGTTGACACGTATGCTATGGTAACCCTCCAGATCTCCTTTTAGGGCTTCAAGACGATTCCCTGGTGGAGAGCGCAAATCATTCAGTTGGTGAGCGGCGTTCAGGACGTCTAACTTACGCAGTGCAATTGCGATCATGTCCCTGGGAAAGCGGCGGGTGCGGGCAGTATTTCGGGCAAAGCGCCCAGCGTAAGAAAGGACTGTCAAAGCTGGGACCGCCAATCAGAAGCGCAGCACGGACAAGGTCAGACCTAGGAACCAGCCGGCAGCCATGGAAAGTCCGAACACTCCACCCGGTATGAGGATACCGGATTAGCGAGCGCTAACGCCCCAATCATTGATAACCAGGGGATCAGGTGATATTTATCCTGGAAGGCATTCTATCTACCTGATACCTGTAATTTTGGACGCAGATTTGCAATATTTTCCTATTTTCTTTCTCTAAGATCACGCTTTATCAGCAAATTTCAGCACCCAGGTTTTGAAACTATCAAGCCGCTTTCACACAAACAAGATGTCTCGCTTAGCTCGAAGCTTGTCCTGCCTGTACCAGTGCAGCACACCGTCCCGATATCCTCCGGGAGGCCCACGCTAGTGCAGTCGCATGGATGACACCGTGTGAGCTGCAAACAACCCGTGTTTCCGTTGTACAATACGACCAAACACTAGAAAGGACGCTCAGTGAGCAAACATCTTGTTGTTGTGGCCGGAAACATCGGCGCTGGAAAAACTTCGTTAACAGAACGCATCGGCTCCCGGTTAGACTGGTGGACGGGCTTCGAGTCGGTAACAGACAACCCCTATCTTTCCGACTTTTACGCCGACATGCGCGCCTGGTCTTTTCATTTACAAGTTTTTTTCCTGGGCCATCGCGCCGAACAAACCCTTAAAGCCACTTCAAGCGACCGCTCCGCAATACTCGACCGCAGCATGTACGAAGATTTCTACATCTTCGCCCGCGCGCTGCATAATCTGGGCAATCTGGCAGAACGCGACTACCTGGCCTACCGCAGCCTTTTCGACCTGATGACAGACAGCCTGCCACGACCGAACTTGTTGATCTACCTCAAAGCGCCCGTGGAGGTTCTGATGGAACGCATCCGCCGGCGTGCCCGAAATATGGAAACCGGCATCACGCTGGAATACCTGTCCCTGCTCGATTCGTTCTACGATGATTGGCTGAACGACTTTGACTCGTGCCCCGTGCTGACGATCCACACCGACGCCCTAGATTATGTTTCGCAGTCAGAGCATCTCGATACCGTTATAGAACGTATTCAAGACAAACTGGCCGGAAAAGAAGTTATGGATTTACGCGGAGCTTAAATTATAATACCCATACGAACAACCTTATGAAAACAAATTTACTCTCCAAAATCCCCCTTTTCAGTCACCTGCCCATTGACGAACTCAATCACTTACAAAACACACTCCAAGTAAAATCTCTTAAGGCCGGGGAAATTTTATTTAACGAAGGCGAAGTGGGCGAACATTTTTATGTGGTTACGGATGGCGAACTTCACATTTTGATGGGAGCTGGGACAAAAGAAGAGATGCTGCTCAATACGATCAAGCCTGGAGAATATCTGGGCGAGATGAGTCTGATCATTCCCAATGGTGAACGCTCTGCAACTGCTCGGGCAGAGGTCGATTCTGTGCTGCTCTCTCTTAGCCGGGATGAATTCACGACGCTGATCGAAACCTACCCATTGCTGTCGCACGGTATGGTGCGTGTGCTCAGTGAACGTTTGGAAATGACCAACGATGCCAGCTTTCATGAACTGACTGAAAAAAATCGGCAACTTCAAAAAGCCTTTGACGAATTGAAAGCCGCACAGGAGCAACTGATTGAGAAGGAACGCCTCGAACGCGAGCTTCAAGTTGCTGCCGATATTCAACTCAGCATCCTCCCCGACGTTTTGCTGGAACCCCCCGGCTTCGACTTTGGTGCCCGCATGGTCCCGGCTCGTCAAGTCGGTGGGGATTTCTACGATGTCTTTCGAGTGAGCGAAAACAAGGTGGCTGTGCTGATCGGTGATGTAGCCGACAAAGGCGTGCCCTCCGCAATCTTCATGGCCCGTGCGCATGCCCTTATTTCCGCAGAAGCGGAATCCTTTGAAGACCCCTCTGAAGTTATGAAACGGGTCAACGCACACGTTACCCGACTCGAGAAGGCCACCCAGTTCGTAACAGTCCTATACGGTATATTAAATATAGATAGTGGGGAATTCAAGTACGCTCGGGCCGGGCATGAACCCCCGTTAATCTTGCATTCCAATGGATCCGTCGAACGCATGTCTCACGAAACCGGCATGGCGATTGGCTTTTGGGAAGATATCGTACTAGACGAACAAACCGTTAACCTCCAAGCTGGATCTACCCTGCTGCTTTATACCGACGGCATGACTGACTGCCGAAACCCCAAGGGACAGCCTTTTGGCCTGGAAGGTATCAAAGAACATCTAAGCGGCTATTCAGGCTTATCTGGTCAGGAAGTTTGTGACCGCTTGCTTAAGTCACTGAAAGATTATCAGGACGGTGCAAAACAAGACGATGATGTCACGCTGTTGGCAATCCACACGAAGTAAGTATTACCGTAACAACCCATAGCTGGAATATCGATTTTTATTCTTTTTCTATTGATAACTCAGCATTATTCCAATCATATTGCATCTGACGGGCGGTTTTGAGGGCCATCTCCTTCCCAACCAATCGAGTGATCAGATGGTATGCCATTTCTATCCCCGCTGAAATTCCTGCTGAAGTAATGATATGACCGTTATCCACCCAGGGGACTTCTTCCCTAACATCAAGAGATGGGAAAGAAGTACGCAATTCTGGAATATCTTCCCAGTGAGTAGTGCACGCTAATCCATTCAGCACATTTGCTTTAGCCAACAGGAAAGCACCAGTACAAACCGAGGCGGTTAACTGGGTATCTTGTGACAATTTTGAAATCCACGAGATAATCCCAGGTTTTTCCATTTCATGAACATGCACCCCACCAGGAATAATTAGAATATCTACATTCGGGTGATCTTGAATGGTGAAATGGGGTTTTACTTTGAAATTTGCGCGTGCGCTGACCAGATCAAGCCTTTCTGCAATTAGAAATACTTCAAAAAGGTTGGGAAGGTCCGCATCTTGGCGCTTTTTTAATCGGGCTGCGGTTGTAAAAACTTCATATGGCCCGGCAAAATCTAATACTTCAACATTGTGGTAAATATATATTCCTACATTCATTAGAAATGTCTCTTTCTAGCCTTCAAAAAAGTATCGATGCATGGCGCGCATACATGCATCCATGACTACTTTTAATCCTGCTTCGCGTCCAACTTCCGCAGCTTCTTCATTCACAATTCCCTCTTGCATCCAGACCACCTTCGCGCCAACTTTAATGGCTGCCTCTACAACCGGGGGCACATCTTCGGGCTTACGGAAAATTTGAACAACGTCGATCGGCACCGGAATAGACAAAAGGTCTGGATAGGATTTTTCTCCCAATATCTCATCCGCCTTCGGATTTACCGGAATCACACGATAGCCGGCGTTTTGCAAATAAGCTCCTATCTCATTACTGACCTTAGCAGGATTGGTTGACAAACCTACAGTTGCGATGGTTTTTGTAGATTCTAGAATTTCTCGTAAAAATTGCTCCTCATTCATGAGTAATTACTCCTCTTTTTATTCGGGATATCATTACCTTTAGTAGACCACCTCTTTTGTGTCACTCTCCCGAAAGCCGTTTCGTCTTCGCCTAGCGGAAGGCTGTGCAGGCAGAATGATGTGATACGCCAGAGTATTGAACATTTCAGACGGCTTCTTACACACAAGTTAAGATTTCTCGCTCACTACCTTCACTCGAAATGACACAACCAATATCTGAGTTCTCTCACAACTCAACATAAAAAATTATCAGTTGATCCTCTTCGGTAGAATTATCTTAAACATGGTGTGGCCAGGCTTAGACTCGATCAACAACTGACCGTGATGCCGGTTTGCAATGATGTCATGCGAAAGGTGCAATCCCAAGCCTGTGCCTTTGCCTGGCGACTTGGTTGTAAAGAAAGCCTCAAAAATCCGTTTTTGAATATCCTCCGGAATACCCGGGCCATTATCAGAGATTTCCACAATAACACGCCCGTCAGCTTCATACGTCCGCAGCGTTAGTTCTCCCTCGCCCTCCATCGCATCTATCGCGTTATCGATGATATTGGTCCAAACCTGATTCAATTCGCTGGCATACGCTTCAATTTTGGGCAATTCTGGTGAGTAATCTCGGTTAATTTTGACATTGCGTTTGAGTTTATGCTGCATAATAACCAGTGTATTTTCCAAACCTTCATGCAAATCCACTTCGAGTATCGGCGCCTGATCGAGATATGTGTAGGATTTCATTGCGCGTACGATCTGTGAAATTCGATCGGTAGCGTGCTGAACCACAAATAACAGGTCCATCATCAAACAACCAGTACCCAACCATTGGACCGCCAAATCGAAAAGGGCTGGCAATTCTTTTAGTTCGTTTTTTACCTTCACAAAGGAAGCGGGATCCCAACCAAAATTGACCATGGCCGGACCAAGTTCCCAGGCGGAATCGACGTTATTCGCCTCTAACCACTCCTGAAGCTGATCTACCAAATCGATTTTTTCCAACGCGTCGAGCTTATTCGGATTATCAAAACGCTCCATCGCGTGCAGCATAAACTCATTGAGCCAATCCGTACGGCCCTCGTTCGCCGCATGTGACTCTATTTGACGGGTCGTATCCAGCCATTTGGATTGTGTCTCTTGCAAGCGGGCGGCACTTCTCTGCGCCGCTGCCGCAGGGTTGTTCAGTTCATGTGCCAATCCTGCGCTGAATGTTCCCAGGGCAGCCATTTTTTCCTGCTGGTGAAGCAACGATTCATTTTGAGTCAAGCGACCCATCACCCAGTGCAATACGGCGAGCGCCGCAGAGGGGCTGGTCGAGAGCAGATTTTCAAAGGCTTCTTTAGAAATACACAATGTTTCACTATCGGTAACAGATATTACCGTGGCTGAACGCGGAGCTTTGGCAAGCAAGGCCATTTCGCCAATAATCTCACCCGGATTACGAACATCAATTTTAATCAGTGACTGCCCAGATTGGATTTGGATCTCAAATTCACCCTTTATAACCACATGCGCTGAATCACCTGGCTCACCCTGCTTCATCAGAAAATCGCCGGCCTTCAATTTAATGCGTTTGGCGTTGTCCACCAGTTGCTGTAATTCCTGATCGGACAATTCTTTGAATAAAGGGGATTTTCGTATATCAGCCAGGTTCAATGTGGTTTTAAGTATTCTTTCATCATTGCAAAGGCAATCGCGCCCTCGCCGGCTGCAGAAGCAACCCGGTGACTGGTGCCGTAGCGCACATCTCCTGCGGCAAAAATTCCGGGAACGCTGCTTTCCAACAGATACGGTAGCCGGCCGAGGGTCCAGCCCTGATCCGGTTTGTTATCCACTAATAAATCGGTTCCTGTAAATATATATCCCTTTTCGTTGCATTTCACCAGATTATCGACAAATTGACTTTGCGGCCTGACGCCGATGAATACAAACAAAGCCGACACATCGAATGTACTTATCTTATCGTTAATTGTGCCTTTCACAACTACCTGCTCAAGTGCGGTCTTGCCTTTTAACTCGATCAAATCTGTGTTCAAGAAAAGTTCTACTTTGGGATTCTCTTCCATAGCATCGATCAAATATTTCGAAGCGGTTAAATCTGGGCCACGGATCAATACTGTAACCTTGCGGGCAAAGCGGCTTAGATACAGGGCTCCTTGTGCGGCCGAATTCGCACCACCCACCACAAACACGGTTTTATCTTTGTAATTCACGGCTTCGGTATAAGCTGCACCGTAATAGATTCCTGCACCGGTAAGCGCTTCGGCGCCTGGCATTTTCAAAGTATGAAAGGAAGCGCCTGTTGCGATTAATATTGCGTGACTGGAAATCTGTGTGCCATCCGCAAGCTTGACAATCCGATATTCATCCTTAACCAAGACATGTTTTACTTCCTGTGCTGAAAGGATTTCTACCCCAAAGCGTTTGGCCTGTGCGACAGCCCGCCTAGTTAGATCGTCGCCCGAGATGCCACTCGGAAAACCAAGGTAGTTTTCTATTTTGGGGCTGCTGCCGGCCTGGCCCCCAGGAGCTGATTTCTCGGTGACGATAGTACGGTAACCCTCTGAGCCGGCATACACCGCGGCAGCCAATCCTGCCGGTCCACTCCCAATGATCACAATATCATAAAAAGGTAGTTCAGCTTGGGTTTGCAAACCAACTTTTTCAGCCAATTCCTTTTTATCAGGCGCAACCAATACGGCCCCATCCGGGAAAAATATTGCTGGGAGTTTTGCAGCTCCCGAGGCTTTATCTTCCACCAATTTACGTGCGCTGGCATCTTTTTCTATATCCAGCCATTGATAAGGGATTTGATGTCGGGTAAGGAAATCTTTCGCTTGATGGCTGGAAAGTGACCAAAGCGTGCCTGCGATCCGGATACCGTCATATGGCAGCCGCACGTGAATTTTCCAATCTTCCAGCATTTCATCCAATATTGGATACAAGCGCTCTTCCGGGGGATGCCAGGGTTTCATCAAGTAGTAATCGAGACCTACATCATTAATAGAGGAGATTGCAGCTTCCGTATCCGCATAAGCAGTCAGTAATATCCGTTTTGCTTGTGGAAAGATCTTGATTGCTTCGTCAAGAAATTGGACACCGTCCATCTCCGGCATGCGTTGGTCAACCAAAAACAAGGCCACACTTTCGTTGCGTTGTTGAATTTTTTTTAGATATTCAAGTGCAGCTTGGCCCTCATTAATAGGGATAATCCGATAGTCTTTCCCGTACTGCCCGCGCAAATCACGCTCAATAGCGCTTAATACCGATTGGTCATCGTCCAGAGAAAGGATAATAGGTTTTGCCATTTAGGATATGCTCTTCATTGAAATTTATTTTGGGTCAAAATCGATACCTTAAAGGCAGTTGGGCTCGTCATTCACCCATCGGGTAGGGAACCCAGCCCTAAGCTACAAGTAAAAGGAAAATCACTTGTCATACAAATTTCCCGTGTTATCGATGCGATTATAGCATACGGGGTATTAACCCAATTCCAATGAAAAATTTAGCATTTAAATAATAATTTGGTCTTATTATTGATACGATATAATCAAGAACATAGCCTAGAAGGATAATTACCATGGCACAAAAAACACAACAAGGATATCTCCTTATTGGCGATATAAGCGGCTTTACTTCTTATTTGGCCAAAGTTGAATTAGAACACGCCCACGAGATCCTTACTGATCTGCTTGAAACAATCGTCAAAGAGTTTAGAACGCTTATGACGATCTCAAAATTAGAGGGCGATGCTGTATTCGCTTATGTTAACAGTGCCAACATACCCGATGGCGAGACAATTGTAGAATTGATCGAGAACACATATATGGCCTTCCGGCGTAAAAGGGATATCTCTGAAAATAACACAACCTGTTCTTGCAAGGCTTGTTCTGCTATTCCATCCTTAGATTTGAAATTTTTTACCCATCACGGCGATTACATTGCTCAGAAAGTTTCCGGCATCCATGAATTGGTCGGTTCTGATGTAAATCTGATCCACCGTCTTGTAAAAAATCATGTCACTGAAAACACCGGATGGAATGCTTACATGCTCTTCACGGCCCAAGCAATTGAAATCCTTAAGCTAGGAATAGAAGATTTCGAAGAACAAAAAGAAAGTTACGATCATTTGGGTGATATTCAGATTTATTGCCTTGATTTGCATGCCCGCTTTAAAGCGTTAATTGAGGCCAAACGTGTATTTATTTCACGAGATGATGCAGATGGTGTCGGTACTTTCGATTTCGATCACCCAGCTCAAGTCGTTTGGCATTGGCTGACAGATATTGAAAAAAGGACGCTAGTAAACAAGGGAAAAGCCGTGTGGAGTGTAATAACAAGACCCAATGGGCGTAACGGACTTGGTGCTATTAACCACTGTGCCCATGGAAAGAATTTAAAAAAGTTCTTGGTAGAAACAGTTTTGGATTGGCGACCGTTCGAATATTATACAATTGAAACCATTGAGGGCAATTCGATCACACGATCGACAATCCAACTTGAGCCGATACTTGAGGGGGCCGGTACTCGCTTGCATGTACATTATTCTTTGAGTTCTTCTAAAATCCCACGTTTTATACGTCGCTTGCTACTGAGTTTTCTTGTTCCAAATATTTTAAAACATATTGGCCGGATCACTGCAAAATTAATGGCTGAAGAGCTAGCTACAAAGTCTCGAAATGCCCCCGCAAATGTTTCACTTTAGAATATCTGGGGAAAAAGAACAATAAGAAATCAAATCACCCTGATTAGTGTGTGCTGCGTTAATATCTGATATCTAATAGCTATAATTTATCTGTGTTTTGATCATTCAAATTTCACTTACGGAGTGCTGTATAAATCTGCGAATAATTAACAATCAGAAGTCAACCTGGCTTTGACGAGAGGGCTGATTGACTGCTTGGGATGTGTATTTTAATGGGAGGATGCCTAATAGAATCATAGCAATAGCAAGTAAAACCTAGCGGAGTATCTCAACCAAATGTGATGATTAATCATCCTACTCCTTTAAATCGGACGCATCAAATATAGCAATATTTTGATCCTCATAGATTAACAAGTAATCTCCCTCTTGTAGAGTACTAAATAATAAAGTTGAGGTTGTATTTTTTTGCATGATGAGATGTGAAAAGGGTATTTCGTTTTGATTTGACCAGTTTTCAATACAGGTTCTGGATTCGCAAGATTGCAGATCAGCTAATTTGTCAATATACGCTAAGAAGGAAGAGCCCAGGGTCCATTCAAGGCCTTGCAAAGTGGTCTGGCTCTTGCGGTCAGCCAGCGCAGGGAACCACTCTTGTAATGGGTCGGTCATGATGCTCCTGTCTCCTGTCAAAACCAGGAATTGGCTCTCTGGGGGTGTATTCATTCGGGTCCACTCCATCGCATCCAGTGCAGATGATTTCAGGCTATTCTCAACTAGGGAAAAATTCACGAATAGGCTTTCTAGAAAAAGATACAGAATCACAGACATGATAGTCAGATTCAAGACACGGCTTTGGGTTATATCAGCCAGCAATGGACGAGATTTTCTCTCACGAAACCAGTTGATCAAGAATAGCAAGGTGTCGGTAAAACCTACAGCTGCCAACATGCTAAGAGGATATAAGGAAATGATTGATGAACTACGTGGTTCAACAATAACGGGTAACACAACCCAGGCAACCAGTAACCACTGCCGTCTCCACAGGCTCCATCCAACACCCGCCAGGCGTAAGATTAGCAAGATGGGCACAATACTCAAACGCGATAGAACCACATTTTTCAGTGAACCCAAAAATGGCGCACCGTAGAGCCCCGCATGCAAAACAGAGAGAAAGGGACCAAACCCAAACCGAAAAATCACGGTCAGCCACCAGATAGATGTGAACAGTAAAGTTCCAATCACAACCCAAAAGGCACGTAGTGCGCCAACGCGGGTACGGCCATAGAAGAGCCAGAAAAGTGCGCAAGTCCCCAAAGTATGTAATGCAATTTCCGGGTGGCTGAGCACAGCCAGCGAACAGGTTGAGACCGCTAGGACCATATTTTTCCGTCCGCCCTGGTCAAACAACCTTAAGACTGCATAAGCGGAAAGCAGCAAGAACAACGCCCCAAGAGAACGTGTCAGCCCGCCACCCATAATATGCCAGAAATATCCACCCGGTGTAACTGCCAAAAACGCAGTTGCCAGTGCAGCACGCACGCGGTCTTTTAATATCGCTTGTGCGAGTAAATGGAAGGCAAGGATTGACAAAACACTGATAATGACTGGCAACCAGCGCAATAAAACTATCTCGGGAATTAGGAAAATGTCAGAAATAATGCGGGCAATGTAAAATCCTAAAGGCGGATATGCATAGGGTATATCCAGGAGATTGTACGTAGTGGTTATTGGAAGAATATAATTGTTCGCTCCCAAATCCTGGATCATGCGTAGGAACATTCCCCCATCATTTAATGGGAAGCCAGCTATTAACCCCGGTGTAGTCCGCAATACAATTCCAAATAACAAACCGCTGCCCAATATGAGCTTGACCCAATCATCTCGAATTATAGCTTTTGGAGTGTTCACCACGCCGATTCTACCATTCGGTCTTTGCATTCTTGAGTATGATTGCCAGTTGGAAGAGCGAAATGAATAATAAATTACCCCCAAATAAACCCACCACGTAATCACCCACTTTATGGATCTCTTCAATAAATTGGTTAGCCAAAACGTGCATCCCATTGTGCAGACCCAATGGGTAAGTAGCGCAAAATCAAGAAAGCTCCAACCACATTAGCTTGTGTGAGATCGCTACACTGCAATTGGAATTATCGTAGAATTAGTTAAGCACTGATAGAGGGTTTTGAGAAATTTCATGATTAGTAATCTTGAGGAAATTTATAGGCAACCAAACTGTTCTTTCTGTCTTGGGCCAATCCGAAGATAAATCCTTTGATATGGGCAGCACTGTGGCCTTATATGCCAGTAAAGGATACGACGTTACCATTCCGTACGCGATGCGGGGATGGTAGATTAAATGTACCGCCAAAATTCATTTTTGATGATGATGTCGGCTGAATTGGGCGCCACCTTCGTCCGGGAATAAAGTGAAATCCCCAACACGGGTTGGTATGGTACCTTCAATTATCCAACGGGTAATGCTATCGCCCGTTATGCCAATCTAAATAAATAAGAGTTTTCCTACCTTGATAACAAGAAGCCCCACCAGTTCAGTGGGGCTTCTTGTTTGGAGAAAATTGTATTTTCTCCTTTCCTAAACTAAGCATCTTATCGTGTTGGATAACGATACTTTCATTATAGGTAGAAGAAGTTGGGTATGCAATAGATTTCCCTTACAATATTGTTAAGATCTTATTTTCCTTTCGTGTTTGTTAAGTACTCATTCAAGCTTGAAGGATAACCATTTATTATAAAACCAGCTTGCTATATTCGGAACCAATTTTTCTTAAGTCCCTTCCTGATATCCCATACAATACTAACTGTGCTACTCAAGCGACTCGTTCCATTAGAAACCATCTATCCTTACAGGATTTATTTTTTATGAACGGTAATGGATAACACTATAAAATCGCTGAGCTCTTTACTACAGTAGGTTTTTCAAATTGCGGTTGAATTATCGATAACCAAATCTCCAGCCGAGTAAAAAAAGGTACCCAATCCGGCTATTCAGTTTTTAGACTGCTGGATTTAGGCTTCCCAAAAAGGTGTCTCACCTCGAATATAATTTCCTTGAATAAACCTTGTATCCAAGCGGGCCGGCCGCCTGGGCTTCCCTTAATGCTAATTCTGCTTCGTGTATTAGATTATCTACCGTTGTTTCTTCAGTGCTTGAAAGGGATGTAATCCCGATATGTATCTTGAATTGGAACTTTTTATCATCACCAAAATTCTGTGTTCCGCCGAGTTGTGCGATCATCCGCTCGGCGGCTAGCTGACATCCCATACCATCGGTCCCAGGCAAAAGGATCAGAAAATCATCGCCATAGTGACCGGGGATATCGCTTATGCGAAAACTTGTGTTCAAGACTCCGGCAAAGAGTTGAATCATGTTCTGAGCATGCTCAAGTTTGGCCTCATCGAAGATTAGTGACATAAACATAAGCGCAACCGGGCTGGGGTATTGAGTTCTACGTATGAGTTCTTGTTTTACTGAAAGTTTGAATATCTCTTCTGAGTACAAACCGGTTAAACTAACTCTATCTTGTTGAATCATCGTCACATCACACTCTGAGTTATTTGCAAATAACGTTCGCTTGGTAAAGGAATTAACGGGGTATTTATTTGAACTTCTCCCGAATTATTGATAACACGTTTATTCTAAGAAGGAGAAGTTCTTGTCTAAATAGTTGCCTCTACCTGGCTTCAAAGTAAGCTTTAAAAGACCTATTGGAAATCATCATTGATTACCTAGATTAACTTATGTATCCAAATAGGCCTGCTGGCTGGGCGCTATTTTAAGCTGATTTTCCCCACTTTTTAATCCATGTTGTCTAGACGATAATTATTAGTCGGAAAAATACACAAAGCAGATATCGCACAAAACAAGGGAATTGCCTTTTAATTCTAAGTTCAAAAATAACTACACTCATTTGAATTGGACGATCCTCATGAGATGCAAACTTATCCGACCTTTTAATCTTGACAAATAGAATATTTGTTCTATAATAGGGATTGTTGGATATCGCAAAGGAGAAAATAATGAAAAGGTTTTCCAGCTTTCCATTTAGAAACGGCTTACCACGTGGGATGCTTTTTGGGGGTATCTTACTTAGCGCCCTTTTGGCGTTCGAGGTCTTTAATTATTCTACGACGAACTTCGCACTTACTGACTTACTTGGTAGCGGATTAAAAGTTGCTGGCTTGCGTTGGGCCACTATTCTTTCACTTGCGTTCTGTGGAATCGACTTTGCGGGCATTGCTCGCCTATTCACTCCTGTACAAGGTCGTGGTGAGCCTGCCGAAGTGTGGTATTTGTTCGGAGCCTGGTTGTTGGCCGCTTCTATGAATGCCGGTCTAACCTGGTGGGGCATTTCCATAGCTGTGATAGACCATACTACTCAGGGCAGTTCACTCATCAGTAATGCAACACTTACTAAGACGATCCCTGTCTTCGTCGCTGTAACAGTCTGGCTCATCCGAGTGCTCATAATTGGCACATTCTCTTTGGCCGGCGAAAATATATTTAGTGTGGATACACCCCGCCCAAGCCGGGCATCACACTCGCAACCGAGGACTGTAGCTGCTTCACATCTATCAATTGCAAAGCCACGTTCCAAGCCACGGCCTGTTCCATCATCTATAGCTCAGGTTGGAGAACCAACCTACCATCCAATTGGCATGTCAGCCAGAGTAGAAAACTCAAGCTATAACGTTCGCCGTCAATAATAAATTTGCCCTAAAAGTGACAAAGATCACCATTGGGATTTATTTTTTATTGATTTTGAACTCGAATGGGGGTTGCTGATTCAAGCGGATCAGATGCGCACTGCCTTCACCAACATACATAAAAGTAACAGAGCCTGTGTCACAGGAAAGGCGCTGAAAATTATCTAATGGCAACCCTATCAAATGAGCAACCAGCAATTTAACCGGGTCGGCGTGGAAGACCAGGGCCACGATATCCCGCGGTTTGTGGCTAGCAACTATTTCGTCCAGGCAAGAAGCGAGCCGAGTCTGCGTTTCGAGGAAGGATTCTCCCTCCGGAAACTTGAATCGGGAGGGTGCTCTTTGAACCAGCTTCCATTTTTTCGTTCGGCGTAACACTTTCCATGAGCGGCCTTGCCATTTGCCAATATCATTGTCGCGCAAATCCGGGCGCAGTTGAATCTTAATTTTGTGGGCTTGTGCAATTGGCTCGGCAGTTTCAACTGCTCGCTCAAGCGTGCTGGAATAAATGGCCTTGAGTGGGACATGTGCAAGCGCTTTTGCCAAGCCTTCCGCCTGCTGCCTACCACGCGCGTTGAGGTGGACTCCTGGCAGATGCCCGGCCAGCTTGCCTGTTTTCACATATTCATTCTCGCCATGACGGATTAGTAACAATAAGGGCATTGGTTCTCAAGCTATTATATGCATTCGCTGTGATATTGCGTCTTGCATAAATAATTCCATTTGCATAAAATGGTGAACTTACCTAAGGCTTTGACAGAAAGAATCGAATAATTTAGGCACAAGAATTTATGTAGCACTCCGTAAGTGAAATTTGAAGAATCAAAACACAGATAAATTACAGCTATTGGAATTCAGATTTTAACCCAGCATATAGGTTTTGCTCTGGAAAGTCTTGCGATCAAATCATTTCACCTTCGGAATTTACTAGGGCCCGTCCAAGTTGATATTAATTTGTGAAGTATCCTTTTGCGTATGGCAATTACAGCCATCAATATCATGTTGTCCGGGTACTAGAAATAATCTCAACCCGGAGATTATACAAGATAATCCATGAATAAGCTCATTGATCGGAAATCTCATAAAAACCTAATTTTCCGTGTATAATGAAATGGAGCAGGGTTTTACACAGAGGGATCTCGCCTAACACCCCGTTGGTCTACAAAATTTGCTGGTATCTCACTATCTAATTTATTGATAGTAGGGATATTACTTGTAAGACAGAATCATTAGCAATATCTGCGTGATCTCGCTCAACGCCGCGTTAAACCTCAACATGTTATGGTAATTCACTATCGAATTTATCGATGGTGATACTAACGGTTGTTTTAATCACTAACTTTCAATACCTATGGAGGTAAATCTACATTATGAATAAAATAAAAATTGCGATTGTTGGGATCGGGAATTGTGCAAGCTCCTTGATTCAAGGGATCCACTACTACAGCAGCAAAACTGGGGAGGATGCTATTGGATTGATGCACTGGGAGATCGGAGGCTTCAGGCCATCCGATATTGAAGTGGTT
>JASJYH010000044.1 GCA_030123675.1 Anaerolineae bacterium
AGCCTTTTCCCCCATGCTGAAATAGAGGTTATGCCAGACTTGAACGGCATAGACCGGGTAGTAAGCCTGATGCTTGATGCCACCACTAATAGGGATAAGGTCCTTGAGGCGTTGAAATAAAAAGGAGTAATTTATGGATACTATGTACAATCATTTTTCCCAACTGGCCCCTTCTTATCGGGTTTTACGGAAAACCGATGTTGAACCGATTGCTTATATTAGCGAATCCTTAAAAGGTCTGCCTGAGGTCAATGCAGCGGATATTGGATGTGGTGATGGACGTTATGATTTGCTACTTTTTCAGCACATTAACAATCTGCACTTAACCTGTATCGACACTAACGGGCCCATGTTGGAGCATGTGTCGGATTACTTGACAAACCACAGCTTCACGCAATTCGAGACCTTCCAAGCCGGGGCTGAGGATTTTCCACTGGAAAATAACTCAATGGATTGTGTCTTAACATTTAATGCAGTACATCACTTTGACTTTGTTAAATTTATTGAAAAAGTCGCTCAAGTAATAAACCCAGATGGCAAGATTTTTGTCTATACCCGCTCACGAAGTCAAAATGCTGGTAACATTTGGGGACAATATTTTCCCTCATTTGCGGAAAAGGAAACTCGTTTATATGAGTTGAGTGAGATGGAAGGATGGATTCAATCCGTTGATTCAATAACTATAGAAACGGTTAAATCATTTAAATTTAAACGGAATAGCACTTTGGAACGGTTGGTTGAGAAAGCACAAGGCAAACATTATTCCACGTTCTCCCTCTACGAAGAGCAGGAATTGGATGAAGCCTTAAACGCCTTTCAAGACAATATCAAAAATGCCTTTGAGAAAACAGATCAGATTGAATGGTTTGATGAAAACGTATTACTTGTTTTGAAGCCTAATCAAAGCTAGAATGATTTCATATTTTAGAGCGCCTGCCTCCTAATCCCCTACTGTCCTTAGGAATAGCTTAAGACAAGGAGAATACTTACCCATCTATGGTGGTAACGGACCTGCAAAAGTTGTAGCTCTTGGCCGTCAGCTGGTTCGTGCCCGTGAAGGTTAATACACATTTGTGCTAAACGCAGTGATTGCGTTAGATTTACAAATAAGGATAAAATTGGGTGTTCCTATGCAAAAATATGAAATGCTCCTGATTTGTATACTACTCACGGGTTGCAATCTGCCCATATCGGATTCAGATGACCAATTGAACAGCCAGGCCGGCACGATCGTGGCGCAGACCTTGCAAGCCCAAGGCACTTCAAATCCAGTTGGAGGGTCTCCGTCCACGGCTACGCTGGGGATCACCGAAACGCCAACGCCCACCATCACACCGACCTATTCATTACCTCTACTCAATGTGAATGAAACCACAAATTGCCGCATAGGTCCTGGCCAAAACTACCAATTAATTACCTCATTCACGCCCGGTGCATCCATTGAAATCGTGGGCAGATACCCAACCAATAATTACTGGGTGGTCAAAATTCCAGGCGGTGATGAAACCTGCTGGATCTGGGGAGAATTTTCAACCGCCACGGGCAGCTACTGGGTGGTACCCTCCGTCACTGCCCCGACATCTTCAGCGCCAAGTTCCGCTTCCAAACCAGGTAGCCTGACCTACACATATTTTTGCACGTTTAATGGTGTCACCTCAGACATAGATGTCGCCTTAAATTGGATCGATAAGGCAAATGACGAATTAGGATTTCGTGTATACCGTGATAATGTTCAAATCGCTGATCTTAGTGCAAATACAAGCAACTTTTCTGAAGTTTATGCTGCCAACCCAACAACTCTTATCACCTACAGCGTGGCTTCCTACAACGCCGTTGGAGAATCTGAGCGTGCCAGTATCAGCTTTAGCTGTCAGTAATATTATTTAATCTACTTGGTGGAAAAATGAGATCCGAATTGGATAAACAATATCAGGCTTCCGATCAGGAATAGATAGCCGGATGGGGAGCAGAACCGCTGCTCACAAGATGGGATGCTATCCCACTTCAAGTCGGCGAGACGTGACACCTGATTTTGAATTGTTAGATTCTAACGGTGAGAAAGTTAATTTAAGCAGTTTTTAGAGGGACAAGCCGACGATCTTATTTTGGCGTCATTATGGCTTCAGCTGTGGTCGTGAGCGTGCTGCCCACTTATTGGATGAAATAATAATTATGTGGTACTAGGGAGGAAGGGGATTGTTATCGGTCAAGGCGAACCCGAACGTGCCCGGGATTATATACAAAGGAATAATAATCCTTGCCCATTATTATGCGACCCTACTTTCGAAGTTAATAAAGCCTTTGATATTGTGGAACGTAAAACGTCTCAAATCCTTTTCGACGGACCGAACGAATATTTAATATACGACCTGAAAGCTGGCCGAGTCTCGTCGGCGAAACAGAAAGCACGCTTGTTAATAGCCCCTGGTAACTTCCAGCTGAATTTGTGGTAGAAAAAAAAGGCCTAATCCGTTGGTTCTTATCGCAGCGATTAAAGAATCAATTTGGGAAACAGAATAGAAGTCACTGCTCATTTAAGCTTGTAATAACTCTTTGGCTTTCTTTTGCTCTTTTGTTCTTTTTTCAGTATTGAGGATTCGTTTGCGAATGCGGTAATTCTCAGGAGTCACTTCCAGCAATTCATCATCGGAGAGATACTCAATAGCTTCATCCAGACTCATATGACGCGGTGTTGTCAGTCGAATTTCCATATCCGCGCGGGCTGCCCGCATATTCGTGAGATGCTTTTTCTTACACACATTTATGGCAATATCCTCTGAGCGTGCATTCTCGCCTACCACCATCCCTTCGTACACATCCACACCCGGACCGATGAATAACACCCCTCGCTCCTCAGAATTTTTCAAAGCATAAGTTGTCGAGGCTCCCTCTTCTCGTGCTACCAAAGATCCACTGGATCTGGATGTCATGGGGCCTGCCATTTCATCGTAACCGTGGAATATGGTATTCATTATTCCCATACCCCGAGTAGATGTCAGGAACTGATAACGGAATCCGAGCAGCCCACGCGTGGGGATTATATAAACCATGCGCGTCAGCCCCTGGCCCGAATCCTGCATATCCAACATTCGGCCCCGTCTGGTCCCGAGCATTTCAACCACAACACCAACGGTCTCCTTGCTGGTCTCGATATGTACTTCTTCGTAGGGCTCTAACTTAGCACCGTCTTCCGATTCCTGGAATATAACCTCGGGGCGTGATACCTGAAACTCGTACCCTTCACGGCGCATGATTTCAATAAGTATCCCGAGGTGCAATTCCCCTCGCCCGCT
This sequence comes from Anaerolineae bacterium, assembly GCA_030123675.1. Classification (GTDB taxonomy): domain Bacteria; phylum Chloroflexota; class Anaerolineae; order Anaerolineales; family Villigracilaceae; genus JAABUE01. The sequence goes on from JASJYH010000044.1 coordinate 3,294, forward strand.
GACAAGAAAGTTCTCAGCCGAATCCGTGTCTTCTACCCGTAAAGCAACATTTGTACGCAATTCGTCATACAAGCGTTCTCGCAATTTGCGAGAGGTGCTCCATTTGCCATCACGTCCGGTGAACGGTGAGGTATTGACCCCAAACATCATGCGAACGGTAGGTTCTTCTATCTTTATAGTTGGCAGGGCGACGGGGTTTTTGGGGTCAGCCAATGTTTCGCCAATGGCAATGCCTTCAAGGCCCGCCAGCGAGATAATATCTCCGGCGGAGGCTTCGTCCACTTCATTCTTGTCGAGCCCCTGGAATTGATAAAGGTAACGGACTTTTTCAGGCAAATTTTCCCCTGTCGTAGTTAACCGCGCCAGGGTTTGGTTTATCTTAATCTTCCCAGCGAAGATGCGACCCACAGCAGTCACTCCCCGGAAATCATCGTACCCCAGCGTGGAGACCAACAATTGCAAGGGTGCCTCCACGTCCACGCTCGGGGCGGGAATATGGGTCAGTACAGCCTCGAACAGTGGTTGCAAGTCGGGGCTTAAGTCGGGACTGTTGCCGGATTGGCCTGTTATCGCATTCGAATAAATCACCGGGAAGTCTGCTTGTTCGTCACTGGCACCCAGTTCGATAAATAAGTCAAAGGTCTGGTTGAGCACGCGCTCCGGCTCGGCATCTTTGCGGTCGATCTTGTTGATAACCACCACAGCTTTGTGCCCGAGTTCAAGGGCTTTCTTGAGCACAAAGCGGGTTTGCGGCATCGGGCCTTCGGCGGCGTCCACCAACAGCAGCACACCATCGACCATGTTCATGATACGCTCGACTTCACCCCCGAAATCAGCATGCCCGGGCGTATCGACGATATTTATTTTGATCATATCCCCATTTTCGTCGGGTATCTCAATGGCAGTGTTCTTGGCCAGGATGGTAATACCGCGCTCTCGTTCGAGATCATTGGAATCCATGACCCGTTCGGCCACTTGTTGGTTCTCACGGAAGATATGCGCCTGGCGCAGCATGTGGTCTACCAGAGTGGTTTTGCCATGGTCGACGTGAGCGATAATGGCAATATTGCGTAAGTCTTTTCGATCTTGTAACATTTAGTTCACCTTAGAGGCAACATCTTGTCGCCTAAAAAGAGCGGGAGCACCATAGTCTGGCACCTGCCCCGCCCCAACATAAAACCCCGGCTTGGAGACCGGGGCTGGCTATCAAAGTCTTTCCGGCGCATGTCCCTTGCTTTTGAGGGGTGCGTAAGCTATCTTATCAGAGAGTGGGGGTTTTGGGTAGGGAAAATCACCAACAAAACTTAGAGATTATGAAAAAAATTATCTCATAAAGTCCAATGTTTGGGGGATTGTAAGTAAAGCTTGGGGCTTGAATCCGATTGCAATTGGTTAATAAATCAGTTATAAAAAAAGATCCTAAAGGCTTTGATACCAATTAGGATCTTAACTTTGTATTACTAAAACCGGATATTAACTTATGTGCCTTCTTCCCAGGAATTCAGGTACTTAACCTGCTCGCCGGTTAGCACATCAATTTCAATTCCCATGGCTTCCAGTTTCATGCGCGCAATCTCGGCGTCAATTTCAGCGGGCACAGAATAAACATTATTATCAAGATTGTCTGCGTTCATAACTAGGTACTCGGCAGCTAGGGCCTGGTTTGCGAAGGACATATCCATAACGGAAGCAGGATGACCTTCGGCGGCAGCGAGATTGATCAATCGTCCTTCACCCAGGACGTTAATTTTTCTCCCATCTCCGATCTCATATTCTTCCACATACGGCCGCACCAATTTAGGTTTCCCCTTCGACATCTCGGCCAGGCCAGGGATGTTAATTTCAACATTAAAATGGCCGGAATTGGCAACTATCGCGCCATCTTTCATAACCTCGAAATGATGAGTATCGATAACATTTATGTCACCGGTCAAGGTGCAGAAAATGTCGCCAATTTTGGCTGCTTCAGCTATCGGCATAACTTGGTAACCATCCATAAGTGCTTCGAGGGCCTTCAACGGATCCACTTCGGTCACAACGACTTGCGAGCCCAACCCACGCGCGCGCATCGCCAAACCTCGTCCACACCAACCATAGCCAATTACAACAAAGACCTTACCAGCCAGCAATATGTTTGTAGCCCGGATAATGCCATCAATGGTGGATTGACCGGTGCCATAACGATTGTCAAAGAAATGCTTGGTCATCGCATCATTGACAGAGATAACTGGCATTTTCAGAGCCTTATCGGCCGCCATAGCTCGCAAGCGGATGATGCCGGTAGTAGTTTCCTCGGTTCCGCCCACGATCTCATCTAACAGCTCGCGACGATCCTTATGGATTGTGGCAACTAGATCTGCGCCATCGTCCATCGTGATGTGTGGTTTGTGGTCAAGCGCAATGCCGATATGCTTTTTATATGTGACATCATCTTCGCCTTTAATCCCAAAGGTAGGAATTTCCCATTGGTTGACCAACGCAGCAGCCACATCATCCTGGGTTGAGAGCGGATTGGATGCGGTCAGTAAAATGTCTGCACCACCCTCTTGCAATGCCACCATAAGGTTTGCAGTTTCAGTGGTCACATGCAAACAGGCCGATACGCGCAATCCCTTGAGGGGTTTTTCTTTGGCAAAGCGCTCACGGATCTGGCGCATAACCGGCATCTCACGTTCTGCCCAGTCAATGCGCCGGCGGCCGCCTTCGGCTTGGTTGATATCTTTGATATCGTAGTTATTCATACCTTTCTCCTTAAAATTATAGAAATAAATTATTTTAAAAGCAAATCTAATTTGCCTTCATCATCGAAATGCATTCGGAAACGAGAGACAAATTCTTTCGGTGAAAAGGTATGGCCCTGAGGGCCGTTTTGCTCCAGGCAATATACCGCAGCCAGTGAGCCAATTTCACCGCATAATTTCCATTCAAAACCATGGCTGTAACCAACCAGGAAACCGCCCCGGAAGGCGTCACCTACGCCAGTGGGGTCAACGATCTTATCTTCTGGAACGGTCGGAATGTGGACAGCCTCACCACCAGCGTATAAATCGGCGCCATCTTTTCCGCGCGTAATTACTAACACCTTGACATGCTCCAAAATTTGATCCAAACTCCAACCTGTTTTCTTGGATATCAATCCGAATTCGTAATCATTACAAAACAGGAATTGTGCGCCCTCCATATCTCGGGCCAATTCGTTCCCTTCCAGGCGTAGAATTTGTTGACTGGGATCATAAAGGTAGGGAATTTTCAAATCCCGTGATTCGGCTGTGAATTTGGTCATGGCGCCTGGTTCGTTTGGAGACACCAATACCAAATCTGGTTTTGAGGCCAAATCTTTGAGAGATTGCGTTCCTGCCTGGTCCATCGCGCCCGGGTAGAATGAGGCAATTTGGGCGTTGTCTTGGTCTGTTGTAGCGAAAAACGAAGCAGTAAATTCACCCGGAATAACTTGCATCAACTCGGTGTCGACACCTTTGGCCTCAAGCCAGGCGCGATAGTCTTCGAAATCCTCCCCCACAGTAGCCATCACACGCGGGCGGGCGCCTAGCAAGGCCATATTATAGGCGATATTGGGAGCCACGCCACCTCGCTGGCGGGTCATCGAATCGACCAAAAATGACAAGCTGATCGATTCAAGTCTCTCTGGGAGAATCTGTTCTTTGAACCGTCCGGGGAAGGTCATCAAATAATCGTAGGCGACAGAACCGGTTAGAAGAATGTCCATGATGATTTACAAAGTGGGGGTTTGCTAATTGAGGAGGTTTGTCAAGCTTTCAAAGAATAACTTTCAACGACCTTTTTGAGATTTTCTTCAAAAGGCGGATGCACGATACCATTCTCGGTTACTATAGCAGTCACAAGCCGGTTGGGTGTCACATCAAAAGCGATGTTGCGGGCGGTGGCTTCCACCGGCGCCACTTGCTCACCTTGAAATTGCAACTCCAAAACTTCAGCTGGATCGCGCTCTTCGATCGGAATCAAGCTCCCATCTGCCAAAGACATGTCAATCGTAGAGGTAGGAACGACCGGGTAAAAGGGGATCCCATTATCGTGAGCTGCCAGGGCTAACATGTAGGTGCCAATCTTGTTGGCCACATCTCCATTGGCGGCTGTACGGTCGGAGCCAACAAAGCACTTTTGGGCAGCTCCAGTACTTAGAAAGTAACCGGCCATATTATCGGAAATAATATCGTATGGGATGCCATATTGGTCCAATTCCCAGGCCGTCAGCCGGGCGCCTTGCAAGCGCGGACGGGTTTCGTCTACCAACACATGGAATTTCTTGCCCTGTTCCCAAGCGGTGTGGATGACACCCAGCGCGGTGCCCCAATCCACAGTAGCGAGCGAGCCAGTGTTACAGTGATGGATAACGGTATCACCATCCTCGATCAAGGTTGCACCGTGTTCCGCCATACGTTTGTTTATTTCTACGTCTTCGTCCGCGATGCGTTGAGCACTTTCGAGCACAGATTGTCTTAACTCAACTGGCGAGCCTTCAAACTCAGCTACTTCGCGCATAATCCTATCTAATGCCCAGGCCAGATTTACGGCGGTTGGACGGGCAGCTTTTAAGACGACGCAGGCCGTTTCTAGATCGGCCCGCAATTCTGAGAATTTCACAGCAGATGATTCATTGGCGGCTAACGCCAGGCCAAAGCCTGCGGCGGCACCGATTGCCGGTGCGCCGCGCACAACCATATCGGTGATTGCCTGAGCTACAAGCTTATGATCTTGATAAGTCGATAATTCGAACACGCCCGGCAAGCGGCGCTGGTCGATCATCTTAAATTCATCGGTTTCATAATCCCAGAAAACAGTTCTCATAGCGTATATCCGTCTTCATCCGGCTTTATTCTCGCACAAATCGGCGCTCTTTTGCGAGAGCGCCGTTGTGATCGAAGCTAGTTTAACATGGGAAAAGCGGATTGTCAAAGAATAAAAAGATAATTTAGGGCAAGCGCATTAGAATAAAAACTTGAGATGTATAATGAAACAAAAAAGGATAATCATGTTAAAACTAGATTTCAAGAGCACAAGACGCCATCAGATAATTCTACTGACTGCAGTAGCAGTGATCTTCGCTGCCTTAGCTTGCACCCTACCGAATACGATCAGCCCTCAAGTTGAAGTAACAGAACGCCCAGTAGAGAATGTTCCGCAGGAATCGACAACCCAAGGTGAGAGCGACGACTCAGTCTCTGGTGCCGCGGACATCCAGTCGGCTGATGGACCTGCCATCCCAGACTGCGAGGCCTTCGACCTCAATCCATTCAACGGAATTATTGCAGGTAGTTTCAGCTTCGTAACTCAGGACCAACTCAACAATTGTCATTTCGAATCCGATAACAGCTATCGCTTACTCATCGGTGGTGGAAAACCCACTAGCCTCGAGGAAATGCAAACCCTTTTCGAGAGCACCTTTGGCGCGGTCCCCGGGTCTTCCTGGGAAGCTATTGAAGATTTTTATCTCGGCATGTCGTTCTCCTCAGTCTCGGTCAGCGCACAAGGGATATCCGCCAGCGGGCATACGATCGTAATCGTTGTCACCACTGAGCCGGGACCAGATGCCGATGTTTTGAAAAAGATATTTGCGGATTTGGCCCGTGAGTCCGCCCGCCAATTGAATCAGCAATGGTAGTGGTTATTTACAGTTTATCTTGACACTAGGGAGTGTTTTGATATACTTAATTTTATTGTAAACTTGTAGAGTATTTATAAGTCCGTAGCGCCTGATGACATTGCCCCATAAAAAAGTCAGGTTGTGCGGGCTTCGATGCGAGCATAAACATCTCGCAAATCACAGAGGTGAACCGTGAAAATTCTAATAAAAATGGCCTGGCGCAATGTTTGGCGCCAACGAAGAAGGACATTTCTCATCGCGGGAGCGATGGGTGTCATTATGGGATTTCTTGTTCTTTATGACGGTCTGATCGTTGGTTTCGAGCAGGCTATTTATGGCAATGCCATCCAACTCTTGGGCGGAAATATTCAAGCGCATGCACCCGGCTATAGAGATAAACTTGAACAAAAACCCTTGCTGCCATTGGAAAATCCAGATGCGGTTGTGTTGGCAGCGGAAGCGCATCCAGATGTAGTTCAAGCCTCGAAACGGATCATTACTGGCGGCCTGGTCACCAATCGCGAGGGCGCCTTCTCTGTCACGATAGTTGGCCTGGAAACAGAAAAGGAAGCCCAAATTAGCACCGTTGCAAAGAATATATCATTCGGCCGCTACTTAGTTCCAGAGGATAGAGACGTAATCGTCATTGGTCAAGGATTGGCGACCGCTATGGATATTGGAATCAACGACCGCATCACTATGGTTGGCAATACCAAACATGAACAAACTCGGCAACGTACGATGACTGTGGTTGGTATTTACGATGTAGGTGTGCCAGCTATTGAGAAGGACACGATTTATATCTCTCTCGCCGAGGCCCAACAGCTATTCAATCTGGACGGTCAGGTGACTGAAGTTGTTGTAACTCTTGACCGGGTCGGTCAAGAACAGGACGTTATCAAGGCAATCAACCTAAAAGAACCGAGCTATGAAGTGGACACCTGGATAATCAATTTTCCGGAAATGAAACGAGGCATGGATATGGACAAAGCTACCATGGGCGTTTTCGGAAAGATTATGCTCGGGATAACTGCAATTGGTATCTTCAATTTGCTAATGATGTCTGTCTTTGAGCGTACACGTGAGATTGGGGTACTGGGCGCACTGGGATTAAAACCACGCCAAATCACGATCTTGTTTCTGCTAGAAGGTATCCTTATCGGTGTGACAGGCGCAATTCTAGGCGCTATTCTGGGCACCATCGGCATTCTTGTGCTCGGCTATTATGGGATTGACTATAGTCAATTCGCTGACATTACTGAATATACTGCGCTGATCTCCGGCAGGATCTATACTCAACTGGTGCCCATTAAAGTGCTTGGACATGCAATCACAGTGGCAATAATTGCTGCCATCGCGGCCATTTATCCAGCTCGTCAAGCATCCCGGCAAGAACCGGCCGAAGCATTGCACTACGTTTAGGAGATCCATTATGTCAAAAATTATTATCATGGCCTTTCGTAATCTAGGCCGAAATCGTCGCCGTTCAATTCTTTCGGCTTTGGCTTTATCTGTAAGCTTGGCACTCTTGATATTTATGTCCGCCTTTAACAGAGGACAGATCCGTAGTTCAATGGAAACAACCTTAAATCTTGATAGTGGCCATATCCAGGTTAGGGCAACAGATTACGACCCTGATAAATTAAGTGTGGCCTGGGAATATTTGCTTGAGAACCCGGAGCAGGCAGCAGCCCAGATTGAAGCGTTGGACCAAGTTAAGGTAGCAACACCCCGTCTTATAGCGAGTGGAATCGTCTCAGTTCAGGACCAACACAGCGGTGTTAAAATCATGGGCGTTGATCCAGCGTCTATTGCAAATGCTCCTTTTATCGATGGTTTGGTCGAAGGAGAATTCCTGACTGCAGATGACCGCGAAGGGATATTAATTGGATACCCACTGGCAGAAAACCTGAAAATCGGTATTGGAGATCAGATCAACCTGCTGGTCAACACTTCGGCCGGCAGTGTTGATGAACAGTCGTTTACTATACGAGGCATTTTTAGTACCAATTCAACGGCTTACGACAAAGCCATCGTCCTTATGCCTATTGCCAAGGCACAAGCTTTTTCCGGGGCTGACAAGCATGCCAGTTTCATATTTGTCTTGCTGCACGATCGCGACGATGCTAAGGCTGTCGCTGCGGCCCTCAAGAACCCAAACCTTCAGGTTGAAACCTGGGCCGAAATGAATGACATTCTGGTTGTTATGGACGAGTTTTCGAATGCTTTCATATTAATCTTGGGCTCAATTGTTCTTGGCATAACCGCTACCGTTATTGTCAACACCTTGATAATGTCTGTCTTCGAGCGTACGCGTGAAATAGGGGTTCTAACTTCGATCGGCATGAAAGGGAGCCAGATAATGAGTTTGTTTCTGGTGGAAGCCAGTTTCCTGGCCGCAGGCGGAATCGCGTTTGGCTTATTAGTTGGCTGGGCCTTATCAGCTTATTATGGAATGGTCGGCATCTATTTTGGAGATTTAGGCGTTACAGGTATTCTTCTGGGAGATAGGATCTACGCTTACCTGACATTGGAAGATACAATTAAATTGACCATTACTGCACTGGTCATCACATTATTAGCTTCAATATATCCGGCTCTACTGGCCTCTCGCATGGAACCCGTTGAAGCCTTGCACGGTAAAAATTAAAGGAGCCTAGCATGGAAGTCGCTAAATTAACTGACGTAACCCGTATTTACAAAATCGGCGAAGTTGAGACCCGCGCTCTCAACGGTATAAGTATGACTATTGAAGAGGCTGAATTCACTGCCCTGGTCGGTCCGTCTGGTTCTGGAAAAACCACATTGTTGCAGCTCATCGGTTGCCTCGATAAGCCTACCGCCGGAAAAATTATTATTAATAATGAGGATGCCACAAAGCTTAATCGTAATCAACGGGCAGATCTTCGCAAAGGCACCATCGGGTTTGTTTTCCAGTTCTTTGCCTTGATTCCCACCCTGACAGCCTACGAGAACGTAGAATTGCCACTCTTATTGAATGGTAAAAACCCAACTGAGCGCAAGGGTCGCGTCATGGATTTGCTTGAATCTGTCGACATGCTTAGCCATACACACCATCGGCCTGATCAACTCAGTGGCGGCCAGCAACAGCGTGTGGCCGTGGCACGCGCGCTATCTACCAACCCCAAGATTATTCTGGCCGATGAGCCCACAGCCAACCTCGACACCAAAAACGGTGAACAGATTATGAATATCATGCAAAAGCTTAATCAAGATACCCACACCACATTCGTGTTTGCCACTCATGATCCGCGCGTGATAAAGTATGCGAAACGTGTCATTACCTTAGAAGATGGTGTCATCGTAGGCGACAGCACAAGCAAGTAAGATTATTTAAATATTTCATTATAAATAGGAAGAATAAATGAATAACACCAAGTGGATACTATTGATGAGTCTTGCCCTGGCACTTACTTCATGTGGTCAGGAGGCGACAGTTGAACCAATTCCTACCATTGTATTGGACACGAACACATCAAACTCAAATTCAGCTGCTTCCAGTTCATCAGCCGCTGTCATTGCTTCAGCCGAGGTTCGGCCAGTCGAATCTGTTAATCTAAGCTTCCCCTTATTGGGCACAGTCAAAACTGTAGACGTTCAAGTTGGCGACACCGTCACTACTGGTCAATCCATTGCTGCACTTGAGACTGCCATTCTTGAAGCTCAGGTTGCCGAATTTGAAGCCAATGTAGCCGCCGCCCAAGCTCAGTTAGCACTCCTGAAAAGAATTGGATCCAAACAGGATCAATTGGAGGGTGCCCAAGCCGATGTAGATCGCGCTCAAGCTATTGTAGCGCAAGCAAAAGTTAGACTTTCTCAAGCTAGCCTCCACACCCCGATTGATGGCACTGTTGTGTCAGTAGGTATCGCTCCAGGCGAAACTGCCAATCCAGGTCAAGTCATCATCACAGTTGCAAATTTGTCCCACATGCGTATCGAAACCACCGACTTAAGCGAAAGAGATATTCTAGCTGTAGAAATCGGTCAAAATGCCATTGTTTTCATCGAGGCTTTGAACGATTCCTTTGAAGGGCAGGTTATTGATATCGACCGCCAAGCCGAAACATTTGGGGGCGACGTAACTTACAAAGTCACCATCAATTTAGAAGATCAACCGAATGGATTACGTTGGGGTATGAGCGCCGAAGTCAAGATCCATTCGGAGCCTTAATCATAAATATGAAGCCCCTATTTTGGACAACCCTCCTGGCGTTGGCACTTGTTCTTGGTACAGCAAGTTGCGCACCGGCTATCACCATAACACCCCTTCCCCCAGTCGTGCTGGATGTGGCAGGTACTACACTTACGAAGCGTGTGAAAGCATCTGCAGTGGTTGTGCCTGCACAGGAAACAAAACTCAGTTTTTCTATCTCGGGTTTAATCAAAGAAGTAAATATCAGGGAAGGCGACTTTGTCAAAAAGGGGCAGCCACTATTAACGCTGGATATGTCGGAACAAGAGTTTGGGTTAGAAGCAGCCGAATCAGCCCTATATTCTGCCGAAGTACATGCTCAACTGCAAAGAATTCGCAATAAACAGTTTATAGGTGGTAAGCTCGTATACCTGAGTGGACCGCGAGAACAGATATTAGTAGCTGATGCCAAAGTGGAGCAAAAGCGAGCCTTATTGGAAGTGGCGAAAGCAGCGCTTGCTCAAGGCACAATCATTGCCCCCTTTTCAGGCACTGTAGTTGAAATCAATATTTCATCAGGAGAATATGCTCAAACGTCTCAAGGTGTCATTATATTGGCAACATTACAAGACCTGCAAGTTGAAACCACGGATTTGAGCGAGCTCAACATTGCTTCTGTCGAAAAGTCTCAAACTGCCATAATTTTTATTAAAGCGCTTAATCAAGAATACACCGGCGAAGTAACCTCTATATCTCCAATTTCTGAAACCATTGGCGGTACCGTGGTCTTCCGTACGATTTTAAAGTTGGATAAAAAACCGAAAGGGTTGCTGTGGGGAATGAGCGCAGAGGTAGAAATTTTCCTAGAATAGCTTACTTTATTTTGTTAGTTTACAATAATTTGCAATACAAAGTAACAAATGTATATTTTCAGGTGTTCCCTCTCCATATAAATATGATCATCTAAAAAGGAAATTGTCATTTAGATCAACACGAGAATCCTTAGATAATTGCAAGATTTCTCGCTGTGCTCAAAACGATATGGGAGTTATCAGGTCTCCAACCGGCAATTGGTATGGATTCAGTGGGGTTTTATAGGCCATTCGTATGGTCAAAAGTACTACAATATCATTCTAGTACATGAAAAAGCTTGATTTTTACCACTTAGGATGTATAATGTGGGAAAAAGTGGTAAGAAGTGGAGGACGAACGCCGGTTATCCCGGCGTTCCCCGGTTAATGGAGCAATAGAACTAATGTTCATTGGGCAATTCCAGCATAATCTTGATGATAAAGGTCGTTTGATGATCCCGGCGCCCTTCCGTCAGGCTTTGGAAGGTGGCGCTTTCATCACCCAGGGATTCGATCGCTGTTTGATGGTCATGGCTGACGCATATTTTCAACAAGTCTATGAGCGCATCAATGCCATGAATTTGGCCGATCCGGCTGCCCGTATGTTACGGCGCTTGATCCTTTCAAACGCATATGGCGTAGAGGCGGACAAAGTTGGCCGAATTTTGGTTCCACAAAACCTGCGTCAGTTCCTAAACCTGAACGGCGAAGCCATTATAGCAGGTCAGGGCGAGTATTTCGAAGTGTGGACTCCAGCTGATTGGAACACTCAGATGGAAGATATACAAGATACCGAAACCAATGCCCAACGATTTTCCACTTTGAACCTCTCCAGCCAGAACAACAGCTAATTTGGCAATGGAGCAACTATTGCACCAACCTGTTCTTTACCATGAAGTTATAAACGCGTTGCAGCCCAAGTCACAGGGTAAATACGTTGATGGCACCCTGGGCGCCGGCGGTCATGCACTTGGGATCTTGGAAGCTTCTGATCCCGACGGACGCTTATTGGGGTTGGATGTAGATCCCCAAGCAATAACGCTTGCCCGTGAGAACTTGGCTCCTTACGGGGAGCGTGTCCGTCTCATTCAAAGTTCCTACGATACCCTGAGCGATATTTTGGATACCGTCGAGTGGGATAAAGTAGATGGCCTACTGCTTGACCTGGGTTTATCCTCAATCCAAGTGGACAGCCCTGACCGCGGCTTCTCGTTTCAGAAGGAGGCCCCCTTGGATATGCGCTTCGACCCACAGCAATTGACAAGCGCTGCAGACCTGGTCAACGGATTGCCGCAAGATGAGTTAGCTGACATTATTTATCGGTTTGGAGAAGAACGTGCTTCTCGGAGGATCGCCCGGGCCATCCTCAAAGCCCGACCGCTTCAGACTACGCTTCAACTTGCTGCCGTTATCCAATCGGTCTCGCCTCGTAAAGGGCGTCTGCATCCCGCCACGAAGACCTTCCAAGCTTTGCGGATCGCCGTGAACGAGGAATTAGATCGGGTCGAGAATGTGCTTCCACAGGCGGTAGCAGCCCTGAGGCCCGGTGCCAGGCTGGCAATTATCTCCTTCCATTCGCTGGAAGACCGAATTGTCAAAAGGTATTTTCACGAAGAAAGCCAAGATTGCATCTGTCCACCCGAACAACCCGTTTGCACTTGCGATCATAAGGCAACGCTGAAGAAAATTTCTCGAAAACCAATCACCCCCGGTGAAGCCGAAATATCGGATAATCCGAGGGCAAGGAGTGCGAAACTTCGTATCGCTGAAAAATTGTAAATTTGTAGTAGTGACTTCTGTCTGCTTACTAAGATATTAGAACCACCTATAGATGACCATCGCCCTAAATCAAGGGCCATCATGAAATCGATAAACACTCTCAACCATGCTTATTCTCAGGCTCCCTGGCGTATTCAGCGTCAGTGGATCAGCGTATTCCTATTAACCGTTTTAGGATTCGCAATAATTGCAGCCCTATATTTAATTATCACCTCACGGGCTGCGATCCTTGGCCGAGAAGTCCAGGACTTGCGGTCGGCAATTATTGAGACTGAACTCACCAATGCCAACTTGCAAAGCGACCTAGGTCATTTGACTTCAAAAAATAAAATTAAAATTCAAGCGTATATTTTGAATTTTCGGCCGGTTAATCCTGAAGAGTTGGAGTATTTATTTGTTCCTGGGTATACACGATCCACTGGAGCCGTACTGGCAACGGATCCCGAACTAAGCCCCAGCACGGTCAGTATTCCGTTCAAATATACCGAAACATTATTAGACTGGTATGACACACAAATGCAGATGATTAATAGAGGTTCCCGATGAGACAGCAATACGCATGGCGATCCTTGCTGCTTAACGCTTTCTTAGCCGTTATGGCCGCAATGATTGTAATCCAAATTATACGCATCCAAACAAGCGTAGAAGCGGAAAAATTCCGGGAACAAGCTGATCAATTTGCGGGCTTTTACAAAACCTTTTATCCACAACGCGGCGAAATATACGACCGCAATGGTCATTTGCTGGCTGGCAATCAGATAGTTTATGAAATAGGCGTTTATCTTAACAATGTACGCGACCCACATACCGTTGCCATGGCACTCAGTGTAAATTTGAACAGGAACTTTGATCAAATTTATTCCGATATCCTAAATCCGCCGGAAGACATTTATTATTTGGTTATAGAAAAATTTGCATCTCCGGATGTTGTTGCGGATCTAAAAAAGTTAAAAGAAGAGCTCAACCAATCATCAAACCCCACTCCCAGCCTGTTCGGCCTTGAATTTAACCCTCGCCTGAAACGCAGCTATCCAGAAGCAGATTTGGCATCAAACCTACTTGGATTTGTTAACCTTGAAGGGCGCGGATACTTTGGCACTGAGGAAAAATACAACGATCTATTGGCAGGCAACCCCATCAAGATCTGGGTACCCAATGATCCAAACCGGGTAACAGAAATACCACGGATTCCAAACGGGACCAGTTTGATCCTCACAATTAATCGAGAATTGCAAGATGCAGTGGAAGACATTCTTGACCAATCTTTGTTGGATTACGGCGCTCAGCAGGGAACTATCGTTGTAATGAACCCGAAAAATGGTGAAATCATGGCAATGGCCAGCACTCCCCGCATGGATTTAAACAATTTTGAAAACTACGGGTCCATATTTGATAATGCCAGTGAATATAACCGTGCGATCGGACTGCCTTACGAGCCTGGTTCGGTGATGAAGATATTCACTATGGCAGCCGCATTAGACACTGGAATTGTCAATCCGAATACTACCTACCTTGATACCGGTTATATCCAGGTAAGCGGTGTTGGTATCAAGAACTGGGATGAAAATGCCTGGGGTGCCCAAACGATGCTCGGGTGTTTACAACACTCCCTCAATGTTTGTTTGAGCTGGGTTGCTACTCAGCTCGGTCCTCAATCCTTTTACGGATACATGAAACAATTTGGGTTCGGCTATTTGACCGGTTTGGACATGGCTGGGGAAGCAGCTGGCAGGCTAAAGGTCCCGGGAGATGCGGATTGGTATCCTATTGATCTGGCTACCAATTCCTTCGGGCAGGGTATAACGGCCACCCCCATTCAAATGTTAACAGCCGCCTCGGCCTTCGCAAACCAGGGACGTATGGTCACCCCGCATATTCTATATGCCATGCTCCGTGATGGTATCCAGTTTAACGTCCCGCCACAGCATGCGGGTACTCCTATCAAAGCTGAAACTGCAGCGACCATGTCTGAAATGCTGGCAGTATCCCTTGAAAATGAAGGGTCTGAAGCGTTGGTACCGAACTACCGGATGGCTGGCAAGACCGGCACGGCTCAAATTCCGACACCCTATGGATTTTATGACTTCAGCCAGACCAATGCATCCTTTATCGGTTGGGGACCGGTGGACGACCCACAGATTATGATCTATGTCTGGCTCGAGCGGCCCACCTCCTCGATTTGGGGCTCAGAAACCGCGGCGCCTGTATTTTCGGTAGTCGCTCAAAAAACTATGATCTTGCTTAATATTCCCCCGGATAATATCCGGCAAATAATGACAAGTCAATAAGAGCTAATGATGTTGAAATTGGCCGATGTAATTGAGGCCCTAACAGACCTTGAGATAAAGCAAAACACTCCGTTCATCACAGAGACGGCCATAGACTCGCGCCAAGCCATTCCTGGATCATTGTTTGTCGCCGTGCCTGGTGAACGGGTTAATGGTCATGATTTCGTTCCCGATGCATTCAAACGGGGTGCATCTCTTGCATTAATCCAACATGATGTGCCTGAACCATTTCAAACCCTAGACCTTCGGGGAGGATTGAAAACTGAGCCCAAGTTAACCTTAAATCAGCCCCTTTGCTTGCGAGTTGATAACACGATCAGCGCCTTACAGCAAATCGCCCGCCATTGGCGCAAGAAACTGGATATTCGTGTGATTGGTATCACAGGTAGTGTGGGCAAATCTACTACAAAAGAAACTATCGCTGGAGTACTCAGCCAACGCTATAAGACTTTAAAGAGCCTTGGAAATTTGAATAATGAGATTGGCTTACCGCTCTCGATTTTAAAATTAAAACCTGACCACCAAAGGGCCGTGCTCGAAATGGGATTTTATGTTCCGGGAGAAATTGCTATCCTTTGCGATATCGCCAGGCCACAAGTTGGGGTCGTGACCAACATTGGGACTGTGCATGCTGAACGAGCCGGCTCACAGGAAGCTATTGCGCAGGGAAAATCAGAATTAGTACAATCTCTGCCCAAAGACGGGGTTGCTATTTTGAACTTTGATGATCCCTGGGTACGTAAGATGGAGGAGAAGACAAACGCGCAAATATTGTTCTATGGTCTATCTTCTGAATCTGACATGTGGGCTGACGAGGTCGAAGGCCTGGGTTTGGATGGCATCCGCTTCAGATTGCACTATAAGGGTGAAACCTTACACGTGCATGTGCCATTGATTGGACGGCACTCTGTCCACACTGTGTTACGCGCTGCAGCGGTCGGTCTAGTAGAAGGCTTGACCTGGCAGGAAATATTCGACGGGCTTTCTCGAGAAGATACGCAATTGCGACTTGTAGCTGTCCGCAGCAAATCCGGTGCTTTAATTCTAGATGATACCTACAACGCTTCCCCTGAATCGATGCTGGCTGCCTTGAACTTGCTCGAGGAGATGGATGGCCGCAAAATTGCGGTATTAGGCGATATGCTCGAACTCGGTCAATATGAACGTCAGGGCCATGAAATGGTTGGGCTCCGGGCTGCCCAAATAGCAAACACTTTGTTAACACTGGGCCCACGTGCACAAATAATTGCAAATGCAGCTCGAAAAGGTGGCATGCAAAAATCATCCGTTATGGAATTTGAAGAACTAGATCCAATTATTGATTGGCTTGAAGAGAACTTATCGGAAAACGACTCGGTCTTGATCAAAGGCTCACATGGGCTTCGCATGGACCGCGCCGTCAACATGCTGGAGGTCAGGACGTGAGAGATACCACTTTGGCACTAAGTCTGGCTGGGCTGGCTTTTATGATGACCGTCATTTGGGGTGGTCCGTTGTTGCGCATCCTGCGCCATTTCCGGATAGGCAAACTTATTCGAGTTGATGAGCCTGGCCATCACAATATTAAAATGGGCACTCCCACGATGGGCGGAGTTATGTTTATTCTGCCAGTCGTCTTGCTAACAGTCTTACTTAATGCAGTCGTATTAATCGGACTGAATGTGGTCGGCCGCTCTGTTCTCGTTCCGCTTATTGTCATGGTCGGGTTTGGTCTTCTCGGGATAGTGGATGATTGGCAGGGTATTCATGGAAAACGCCGCGGGGAGGGAATGCCTGCGCGCATAAAGTTCAGCGGGCAGATTGCTTTGGCAATTGGTACAGCTTGGGTGCTCAAATATATTTTGGACGTGCCTGAAATGTATCTGCCGGGAGTTAATATACCGGGTGGAATTGATATGAACGATATTTTGTATATAGCTATCGCAGCTTTTATCATTGTGAGCGAGTCCAACGCGATCAATTTTACAGATGGATTAGATGGTCTGGCCGGCCTGGTTGCAGCAACTGCTTTCGCTGCTTATGGTGGCATTGCCCTTATGCAAGGCCAGATATTTCTAGCCCGGTTTTGCTTCACATTGGTCGGTGCCATATTCGGGTTTTTATGGTTCAATGTCCATCCCGCGGAATTATTTATGGGTGACACCGGTTCGCTTGCTCTAGGAGCAACTTTGGCAGTGGTGGCCTTGATGACCGGCCCATGATCTCCGCACGCACACACCCACTTCTGATGCTTCCCGGTGCTCTTGAGAATCCAACCTGCCCTGCGTAGTTGCCGCTCGATCTTTCCGTTGACGTTTGC
>JASJYH010000045.1 GCA_030123675.1 Anaerolineae bacterium
CAGGCGGTCAGTGGACTCATGCTGACCGCGAATCGATATCCCACGCACTTGGTTTGGATGAAGAGCAAGTCCGTGTGGTCTACCCTGCGATCGGGGGGGCATTTGGCGGCCGAGAAGATATGTCAATCCAGATCGTGCTTGCACTCGCTGCAATGAACCTTAAACGACCGATAAAAACAATTTGGAGCAGGCAAGAATCAATCATAGGACATGGCAAACGTCATGCGACTGTCATTAGAGCAAAATGGGGCGCAACCAAAGATGGAATGCTTGTTGCTGCTGAGATCGAAATAATCGGGGATGCCGGCGCCTACATGTATACGACCAATAAGGTGTTAGGTAACTCCTGCATAACATCCACTGGGCCATACTTTATTCCAAACCTAAAAACGGATGTGTATGGTGTCTACACTAACAACCTTCCGGGGGCCGCTTTTCGTGGTTTCGGGGCTCCTCAAGCACTATTCATGGCCGAATTACAGATGAACAAATTGGCCGAAAAGCTGGACATCGACCCAGTAGACATGCGCATGAAAAATGCATTGCGCGATGGACTCACCCTCGGTATGGGCACTCCCGCACCAAATCCGGTCAGCATCTCAAAGGTGATCCAGGCTGCTGCCGATAAATTCAATTGGTCGAAATACAAGAAAAAAAGTAATGGAATTCTTTCCCAAGGGCGCGGATTCGCTGCTGCGTTTAAAAATGTTGGCTTCTCATTTGGCTATCAGGAAAACTGTTGGGCCAAAGTTGAACTGCATGGGAAAGCTACGATTGAAGAAGTTGTGCTCTTACATGCCGGCGCGGAAGTCGGCCAAGGTGCGCATACGGTAATGGCCCAAATGGCAGCAGAAGCCGTTGGAGTCTCATTTGATAAAGTCACCCTGGTATCATCCGATTCTGCCATAATGGGCAATCCCGGATCTGCCTCCGCCTCACGGATGACTTTTATGGCTGGCAACGCCATAAAAGGAGCAGCCGAATTAGCCCTTCAAAAGTGGAAAGCGGAGGATAGACCGGCTATTGGGGAGTTTAAATATTTAGCGCCTCCAACGACACCGTTTGACAAAGATACCGGATATTCGACACCAAACTTCTCCTATGCTTATTCCGCCCAGGCCGTGGAAGTAGAAGTTGATACTGAAACGGGTCACATTCGTGTGCTACGCGTTGTAGCTGCTGATGATCTGGGCAAACCCATCAATCCAAACCTTGTTGTAGGCCAAATTGAAGGGGCTGTTGTACAAGCTCAGGGATATACTATCCTTGAAGATTTTAAAACCCAAGATGGGAAGGTATTGACAGACCAACTTAGTACCTATCTGATTCCAACAATATGGGATATCCCCGAAAAGGTTGAATCTGTTATCATCGAAGTCCCCGATCCAAATGGACCCTGGGGTGCTCGAGGCGTAGGCGAATTGCCATTCCTGCCTACAGCAGCTGCTATTGCTTCCGCAGTTCATGATGCAACCGGGGTGTGGTACAACGAATTCCCTCTTACGCCTGAACGAATATTACTTGGTTTGGGGAAGATCTAAATTAGCCCAAATATTTTGTTTGGCAACGCCCAGTAATGTGGCGAATCCCATTTATTCCTGAATTCATAGAGCTTAATCGCCTTACTCGCAAAGAAGCGCCTGGCGAGTTAGTTAAACTAAGTAATGGATATACACACTATCAATTATGTGGCCCGGAAGATGGATACCGTGTGCTTCGCTATGATTAATTCGGCTGAGGATATTCAGATAGACCTAAGGCCCGATACGATATTGATTTGTTTTGCAACCAAATGAGAGAGTTTGTTGGATATCCTCAGCATCAATAAAATGAACCAGATAGGTTTTCCAATGGGAGCCCCGGTTATTACACCCTTCGCAGTCCGAAATCGGGGTCGAATAAACAAGCTCGGCCTCATTGATCCTGTTAACACAATTCGGCCAATCAACCGGTGATATCGATTTCATAATATTTTTACGAGATAGAGGCTAGTCAATACTATGGTTAATGCAATAAAAACATTTTTCGTCAAAAAACGTTACCAGATAGCCATCATCGGATTGCTATTTGGTGGCTCACTCATCAGTGTTTTTCTCGTGTTTGCCCGTATAGCGTATAGTGACTCACAACAATACCGAGGCTTAATTTGGAACTTGTTTCTTGCTTGGATCCCATTTATTCTTGCTTTTATCTCATTTACGCTCTTCAGTAAGCGGATTTGGCTCTATATAACAATTCCTGCGTTTGCGTTTCTCTGGCTAATCTTCTTCCCAAATGCTCCATATATCTTGACAGATTTACAATATCTTAACCGCGTCACAACCAGTGCGCCTCTATGGTTTGATATCATTCTTTTGATATGGTTTACCTGGACCGGTTTATTGTTAGGAATAATATCCCTATACATGATGCATGAAATCGTTCATCGACTGTTTGGTCGTTTGGTGGGTTGGATTTTTGTGTTTATCGTTTCTGGATTAAGTTCCGCTGGGATTTATGTGGGTCGCTTTATGCGTTGGAACTCATGGGATATCCTACAGAATCCGTCTGAACTTGCGATCGACATCCTTGGTCTGGTCATTGACCCTAGCCTCCGGTTGTTCGCTTTCACCTCGTTATTTGCTTTATTCTTCCTATTTGTTTATGTAACTTTATATACCTTTGCGCATCTTTTCCGGGAAGAAGTAGAGCAACGCAACCCCAAAAAGACACCGGCGATTTCATAGTGGAAATTCTTTTGCAAGGCTTTGCCCACAACAAATACCGCCTGACTATTTTCGGACTGCTGGCTGGCGCATCTGTAGTTTGTGTGGGCATTCTACGTTTCCGCGCATCCCTAACCGGCTCAAGCGACTACGCCTTCCTCATTTGGAATTTATTTCTAGCCTGGATTCCTTTTATAATCGCCTATATCATGTACATAACATCCTTCAGCCGCCGTTGGCTTTTTTTTATTATGCCCATAAGTGTATTCATATGGCTGATATTTTTCCCCAATGCACCCTATATTTTGACAGATTTCCAGCACTTGAGCAATGCTGGGGCAAACATTCCCGTTTGGTACGATGTCATCTTGCTAATCTGGTTTTCATTCACCGGTCTGTTCCTTGGAATGGTATCGCTTTTCTTAATGCAAGAAATATTACAACGGGAATTTGGCCGTTGGTTTGGTTGGGGATTCGTTTTGGGAGTATCAATCTTTGCGAGCATTGGCGTTTATGTAGGACGCTTTCTGCGCTGGAATTCCTTGGATATCCTAAGAGGCTTTGGGGAATTGGCCCGGTTTTCGATAACCTATATCCTACACCCTACGCCGCGATCACTCATTTTTGCAGGCTTGTTCATCCCATTTTTTCTATTCGTTTATTTGCTTATGTACACCTTCGGCCATATGAACCTTGAACAACGGGTTGAGACTAAAGGTAGTGCATCGACCATTGAATAACTTTGATGAAATTATAATTCTGGTTCGAGGTGGGGGTGATCTTGCATCGGGTGTCGCCTTGCGCTTACAGCGAGTGGGACTGAAGCTGATTATCAGCGAACTTCCCCAACCGCTAGCAATAAGACGCACAGTCAGTTTTGCTGAGGCAGTATACGAGCATCAGGTGATTATTGAAGGGGTCACGGCCAGGCTGGTTGAATGGAAGCCCCCTTCCCAAGTCCCCCACTCGGAGACCTTCAGCGGGGACGATGCGGGAATGATCCAGATTTCTTCTGCGTTGGATGCGGGCGAAATCCCCGTCATCGTTGACCCAGATGCAGCCATCCTATCCGAGATGACAATCCAAATCGTGATTGACGCGCGTTTAACCAAAAAAACCCCGCAACCTTTACAAGTGGACGTCCCGCTTCACATCGGGCTCGGGCCTGGTTTCCACGCCGGACGCAATTGCCACGCTGCGATCGAAACCCGCCGAGGCCACACCCTGGGCCGTGTTTATTGGGATGGGCCTACACAACCTGACAGCGGGCAACCCGAAGGTGACCAGCGCAGAGTTTTGCGCGCCCCCGCTGACGGCCAACTTATTGGCTACGCGAAAATAGGTGATCACGTGGAAGAAGGACAAGTAATAGCCGAGATACAAACGGAAAGTGGAACCCAAAAAATAGAAATTGTCAGCCCGTTTGCCGGCGTTTTGCGCGGTTTAATCCATCCGGGATTACATGTTACAGCCGGTCTCAAGATCGGCGATGTAGATCCGCGCGATGATCCCGCCCATAGCAACCTGGTTTCTGATAAAGCGCTTGCGATTGGAGGCGGCGTGCTTGAAGCAGTTTTTTCGGCGAACCAGATTCGGGATAATTTAATGTGATTTTTGAGAAGTTTTATTGATGAACCTGCTCAAGGCCCTGCGCTTACCCAAATCCCCCATAATTGCCTTCGTCGGAGCAGGTGGAAAGACAACCGCTTTGTTTCAGTTAGCGCGCCAATTAGATGGTCCTGTTATTGTTACTGCGACGTCGCATTTAGGAGCCTGGCAAATTCCTTTTGCAGATAGACATATCATAACCAAAACAGCAGCCCCGATTGAAGCCCTTGAACACAGCCTGAGCGGTGTGATACTAGTGACAGGTGATATCAAGGAAGAAAGGCTGCAGCCGCTTGATAATCAATTATTAATATGGCTACACGAATTTTGCCAGGATCATTCACTGCCTCTATTGATCGAAGCGGACGGTTCACGAGGTAAACCCCTCAAAGCTCCGGCTGAGCACGAGCCAGCTATCCCAGAGTTTGTCGCTTTGGTAGTACAAGTTGTGGGTTTATCGGGACTTGGGCAACCTGTTGGCAAAGAAACCATCCACCGTCCAGAATTATTTACACACCTGAGCGAATTACAAATCGGTGAGACCGTAACAACGAGTGCGCTCGTTCGATTCTTGAAACATCCTGAAGGTGGGTTAAAAAATATTCCTACCGATGCTCGTCGTATAGTTTTGCTAAATAAGGCGGATACACCCGAACTACAATCACAGGCCGATAGCATTGCAACGAAATTATTCCCAATCTACGACTTGGTCGTCATTGCAAGCTTGATAGAAGAAAAAATACACGCTGTACGTTCGCCCATCGCCGGGATCGTATTGGCAGCCGGCGAGTCCCGCCGTTTTGGACAACCAAAGCAGTTACTCAATTTTCGCGGTGAGCCGTTTGTCCGCAGGGTGGCAAAGACCGCCTTAGCCTCGGGATTATCACCAGTTTTGGTAATCAAAGGTGCGCATGCCTTGGAAGTGGAACAGGTTATTCAAGATTTGCCAATTCGGATCATTCATAACGATAATTGGCGGAGCGGACAAGCTTCATCGATTCGATCTGGCATAAACCAGTTCTTACAAGGCAATTCATCCTATAATAAATCAGGCTCTCCTGGAGCTGCCATATTCCTTCTCGCAGATCAACCACAGATCTCACCCTCACTTATACAAGCATTGGTTGATGAGCATGCCTTAACATTTGGGTTAATTATTGCGCCCATGATCCTTGATCAACGGGCTAACCCGGTGCTGTTTGACCGTGATACTTTTCGAGATTTGGCCAAATTAAAAGGAGATATTGGTGGGCGGCATTTGTTTTCTAAATACAAAGTTAATTATCTACCCTGGCAGGATGAAGCCATGCTTTTAGATGTAGACACACCCGACCAGTACCAAAAGCTAAAAGATACATTGGAATGATCTCCGCAATTATCCTAGCTGCCGGCCAGTCGAAGCGTATGGGCCAACCAAAGATGGCACTTCGTTGGGGCAAGGTAACGGTCATAGAAAAGGTTGTTGTTACTTTTATGGAAGCTGGGGTTGTTGACATTCGAGTGATTACCGGGGATGCTCGTGATCAAGTCGAAGGGTTGGTCGGGAGGACTGTGAAGACAATCTTCAATCCAGATTATCAGAGCGGTGAAATGCTAAGTTCTGTCCAGGTTGGTTTAACGGATTTAAACTCCGGAGTGGAAGCAGCAATTATCGGACTCGGCGACCAACCTCAAGTCCAGGTTCGAAGCGTTAAGGAAGTAATGGAAGCTTATCAAAAATTAAAAGCCCCAATAATCATTCCTAGTTTTAAGAAGCGTCGAGGGCATCCATGGCTGGTAACCCGTTCACATTGGAATGCTATTATGGAGATGCGCTCACCTGAATCCTTGAGGGATTTTCTTAATCGGCATGAGAGTGATATTCACTACATTGAATTTGAGAATGAAAGTATTCTGCAAGATATAGATTCACCCGAAGATTACCGGAATTCAAAACCTTAATAACCAATATCTAAATGAGTAAGTTCGTGTAAAGGGGGAAAGATAAAATTGAAGCCAAATTACAAATTTGCAAGTTTTTAATTTTATAGGCATGACCAATTACCTATACGGAATTTACAGAACTGTAAAGCCTTTTTCGTTATTTATTAATGTAGGGAGAGTAATATAAAAGCATAAGGAGAACTCATGAATCGAACCAAACTTTCCATAAGCACCCTATTGGCGATCATACTTCTTGCCACTCAAGTAATGGCCGTTGGAGCAGCGCCAGAACTTCAAGAAGATACCCCCATAACAGGTACAGTTGAAAGCATTACCCTTGAAACGGATGCTGAAACAGGGGTTACTACAGTCGTTGTTTCATTAACAGACGAATCGGGCGCCACCCAAA
This sequence comes from Anaerolineae bacterium, assembly GCA_030123675.1. Taxonomy (GTDB): domain Bacteria; phylum Chloroflexota; class Anaerolineae; order Anaerolineales; family Villigracilaceae; genus JAABUE01. Next base: position 6,646 of record JASJYH010000045.1, read on the forward strand.
CGGTAAGGTTAAGTGTAGAAGATGCTACCTTGCTTGGATTAGTCACAGATGACGGGACAGGGAGTCCAATTGCAAATGAGGCTGCCATTGGAGAAACCGTTGAAATCTACCCGACAACTGTCATTACAGGTGAAGATGAAAAAGAGCACCCTGTTGGCTCGGCAATATCTGATTTCTTCTCTGCGCTTTTTGGTGTGGACTACGATTCGATTATGGCCTTCCATGAGGATGGGATTGGCTTCGGGGTAATCGCCCAGGCACTGTGGATGACAAACGCCCTTGAGGGTGGCACTGAACTCTTTGGAGCCATCCTGGATGCCAAACAATCCGGAGATTACAGCGCAGTCACTTTAACTGACGGCAGCACCCCAACAAATTGGGGACAGTTCCGCCAAGCCGTTATGAGCGACCGTGAAAAGTCCAAGGAAAATCTCGGCGCAATTAAATCTGGCCGTGCAAATAATGATCAGGATGATGGTGAGCAAGCTGAAACTAATGACAATGAATTTGACGAATCCAATGGCAATGGCTCAGACAAATCCAATAATGGCAACGGCTCAGACAATACCAATTGCAATGGCTCAGACAATTCCAATGGCAAAGGTAAAAACAATGGCAAGGGCAAGGGCCACAAAAAGTAAGCAAACCGAATAAGATGGACGAAAAGAACTGGTCGTTATTTGTTGACCAGTTCTTTTTTTATTAAAATTTATAGAAGTAAAGATTTGTCTGCCAGGGTTTGAACCCTAATTTTTGATACAACTGATTCGCCGCTTTTCGCTTTGGGTTGGAAGTCAGCGCGACACCATCTGCATTTGCTTCACGAGCCATATTCAAAGCGTATCGGACAAGCGCTTCCCCAATTCCATTTCCACGCATAGCTTCTTCCACGATAACATCTTCAACACGGGCTCGAATCCCTGTTGGAACATGATATATAACCAGGCTAAGCAGGCCTGAAATCTTGGCGCTTTTATCAGGAAATCGAGCTGCCAGCAGAATGGTGGATTCTGCAGAGATGAGTGCTTCCAGTTCATCGCCTGACGGGGGAACTAGTGATGAATTCAGTTGAGGCAGCAGCTGCTTAAAAACATCTCTCAATTCATCTGTTACGGCAGTAACCCGTACTATAAACAATTTACATCCCCGATTGATACCATTCTCTTAACTTTATTAAATTTTCAATATCCCCTTCTGGGATGCGCTTGACTATACCCAGCATTTGCGCTCGCCAATACACTTCTGCAACATGCTCAATCCGTTCCAGATGCGTAAGGGCTGCCTCTAAGTCCTTTCCTATCGTTAAACTGCCATGCTGACGCAACAACAATGCATCATGGTTTTGGATTAATTCTCGAATAGCGTCCGCATCATCATGCGAAGAGGGTGTGGCGTAGCGAGTAATCGGTACCTCTCCAAGGGTTAATAAAACTTCTGGCAACATGTCCACCGGAAAAGCATGATCCGAAACGGTCAGGACTGTAGCGAAAATAGGATGGGCGTGTAGGACGGCACGGACCTCCGGCCTTTGTTTGTAAACTTCCAGGTGCATTGGGGTTTCCGTGGATGGTTTTCCCCCACTGAATTTTGATAACAATTCCCCATCATAGTCAATAAGCAACAAATCATTTGGTTGCATCCGGCTTTTGCTAATACCAGCTGGCGTTATCAGTATTCGGCGATTGTCTAATCGGATAGAGAGATTTCCATCGTTGGAAGTTAAAAGACCCTTCTCATAACAAATCCGCCCACACTCGATAATGGCTTTACGCAAATCGGATTCATGGGTTGAATCGTTAAATCGCAACATAGTCTAGCAATTATAGCAGTGAAGCAAACAGCCCTTGGGTTCTCGGGGGCTGTTTGGACTGACTTAAATTAAGATGACCACAAATCCAAAGCTTAATTTTTCACCATCAAATTCATCCTCCGCCTTTGTTGCATTGGCGGGCGGTACCATGAATTTCAATACACTGGAGAGGGTTTCACCAATAATGTAATCTTTATGTACATCCAACGCCGATTTCATTTTTGGCGAGGCATCGACGTACAACTCAATTCGATCTGATACAGCTAAATCTGCGCTCTTGCGTAAATCTTGCACGCGCCTCACGAACTCGCGCGCCCTGCCTTCAGCAACCAATTCGGGGGTCAACTCGGTCACCAAAGCGGCAACATATGCGCCATCTTCAGCAACAGCAAAGCCTTCCTTGGCATGTACTATAACCTCAACCTCATCTGGTTGAATATCATAATCTGTCTCTTCGGCGCTAACTTTGAATGATTCACCTGCCAGCAATGAATGTACAACATCTTCTGGATTCAATCCCAGGATGGCTTTCCGAATTCCAGGAAATTTGTTTCCGTATTTTTGGCCCAATTGCATGGGAAGCGGTTTGATCTCATGTGCGACGGCTTCTTCTCTCGCATCTAGCAGGCGTACTTTTTTGACGTTTAACTCATCTTCGATCAATTGTGCAAATTCCGCGATGGCCTTGCCTTCGACAGCACTGCCTACGGAGAAGGCGGCTTCTGCCAACGGTTGACGGACTTTCCGGTTGGCTTTCTGTCGTGCAGAGTGACCTAATGAGACCAACTTAGTAACCACGGCCATATCTCGATTCAGGTCTTCATCAATAAAGGATTCTTCATATTTCGGCCATTCAGCAAGAGATACAGATTCTGGCGCAAATTGGTCGACTGCATGGACTAGATTTCGATAGAGCTCTTCAGCCAAGAAGGGCATTGTTGGGGCAAGCAACTTAGCTAGGGTTATCAATGCCGTGTATAAAGTCTGATAAGCGGTGCCTTTATCGGAATCAGACTCAGATTTCCAGAATCTGCGACGGGAACGACGCAAATACCAGGTAGATAATTTCTCTACGAAAGTTGCTATTGGCCGAGTTGCATTCAGCACATCATAATTCTCGTAGGCATTGGTCACATCTCGGACAAGTACGTTCAACTCTGAAAGCAACCAACGATCTAGCTGGTTTTCACTCCATGCTATTACGGTCGTAAGTTTGGGTTTGTCAAGATTCGCATAAGTCACAAAGAAAGAGTAAACATTCCAGAGAGTCAAAGTGAAATCTCGGACCACTTCCCCGACCAGCTCCGGAGAAAAACGCCGATCCTGCCCTGGGGGGCTGGCGGTGTACAAATACCAGCGAAATGCGTCAGCACCATGCACATCCAAAACCTCCCATGGATCTACCACATTACCAAGGCGTTTCGACATCTTGCGTCCCTTGCTGTCCAGAATTAATCCCAGGCAAATCACATTCTTAAAGGAGATCGAATCATTCAACAAAGTGCTTACAGCATGCAGGGAATAAAACCACCCGCGTGTTTGATCGACCGCTTCACAGATATAATCGGCCGGGTATTGTTTTTTAAACTTTTCTTGATTTTCAAAGGGATAGTGCCATTGAGCGTAAGGCATAGACCCAGAGTCAAACCAAACATCGATTAAATCAGGGATCCGTTTCAGGAGGCCTTCATCGCATTCCTTGCAATCCCAGGTGATTTCATCCACATACGGGCGGTGTAAATCTAACTCACTCAGATCTTTGCCCGCTTTTTCTGAAAGTTCATTTACAGATCCGACCATTTCCTTGTGATCACACACAGTACACTCCCAAATTGGTAAGGGGGTACCCCAATACCTTTCTCGCGACAAGGCCCAGTGTATATTGTTTTCCAGCCAATTTCCGAAGCGTCCTTCTTTGATATTATCAGGCACCCAATTGATAGTTCGGTTCAGCTCTACCAACCGATCCTTAAACTGGCTCGTACGAATATACCAGGCATCACGAGCATAGTACAACAATGGCGTCTCACAACGCCAACAAAATGGGTAGGTATGGGTATAGGTTTCAACTCGAAAAAGTAGGCCCCGCGCTTCCAAGTCTTTAGTTATTAACGGGTCAGCATCTTTGACCCACATACCCCGCCAGGGAGTGACTTCAGGCACGAAGGCACCGTCAGGTTGAACGGTCATCAGAACCGGCAAATCATGTTTTTTTGACATACTCATGTCATCCGCGCCAAAGGCGGGAGCAAGATGAACAAGCCCAGTCCCATCTTCAGTGGTGACAAAATCTGCTAGAACCACATAATGGGCAGGTTTATCCGGAGGAATAAATGTGAAGAGCGGATGATATTTTTCACCTTTGAGCTTTTTGCCCTTGAATGTATTCAACACTGTTAATTCTTCATCAGCAAATACTTTTTCTAATAATCCTTTCGCAAGGATCAACTTCTCTTTTCCGCCATCTTCGGTTTTGCGCTCAATAGTGATGTAATCAACTTCTGGATGTACTGCCACAGCTACATTGCCCGGCAATGTCCAGGGGGTCGTGGTCCATACGAGTAGGGCGGTATCAGGTTTGTCGACCAACGGTAAGCGGATAAATATTGAAGGATCAGTAACCTCGTGATACCCGAGAGCAACTTCATGGTCCGAAAGAGGCGTGCCACAGCGTGTGCAATACGGAACAACCTTGTAGCCCTTATATATTAAATCCTTATCGTAAAAATTCTTTAATATGTTCCAGATGGACTCGATGTAATCATTTGTGAAGGTGACATAGGCCGTTTCGAGGTCAACCCAGAAGGCAATTCGATCGGTTAATTTTTCCCAATCATTAATGTAATCAAACGCCGATTTGCGACACTCTTCGTTGAATTTCGCAATTCCATAAGCCTCAATATCCCGTTTGTTAGAAAACCCGTGCCGTTTTTCAACTTCGATTTCAACAGGCAGGCCATGCGTATCCCAACCGCCACGACGTGAGACATGGTAGCCGCGCATGATCTTATAGCGCGGGAACATATCCTTAAATGCACGGGCTAACACATGATGTACACCCGGCTTGCCATTGGCTGTTGGTGGGCCCTCATAAAACACATACTCAGGCCCACCTTTTCTAAGCTCAACGGTTTTCGTGAAGATGTCATTTTGTTTCCAAAACTTTAGCACCTCCTCTTCCATTGAAGGGACTTCAAGTTTGGAAGAAACTGGTTTGAACATGATTGCCTCCAATAAAAAAACTCTCATCTCTAATCAGAGACGAGAGCAATGCTCACGCGGTACCACTCTGCTTCCTGCTTACACAGGCGCTCAATAAGTACAAGCACAATTGGTTTAATACTTACATTCCGTTAACGGGGAATGACTGCGGCTTTCTTACTCTCACGGAGATTTCAGAGCGCAACTCCGGGATGATTTTCGACCCAATTAGCTGACCCGGCTCTCACCGTACCCAGGCTCGCTACCAGCATGTTTAGGTTTACTCGTTCCCATCCTAGCTTTTTCTATGTCGCAATATTATACAACCTAACAATAATGTAAGCAAGTAATCCCACTAATGGGGATTGTTATTGGATGAAAAATCTGATAGACTTGTAGACAATATTTGGGATGTATCATTTTTGGATACAGTGTCCATACCGTTCTATCAAATTAAATTTTGAAAATAATTTAAGAAATAAAATCAAGGAGAAAAACATGAGGAGAAATTTCATTTTGTTTACTATGCTGGGATCAATTGCTATAGTCTTATTAGCATGTGCGCCCCAGGAGGAACTTGATGCTCCACTTCTACAAGATGTAGAAACTGAAGCTACACTATTACCAACTGCAGAACCAGCTACTACCGAATCACAAGATGCTGCACCCATTGTTACAGAGGCTCCAGCTTCCGTTCAGCATATAGATATTCCTGGTGATTTGCCTGAATACACCGGTATCCATTTGTACGATCATAACAAGAACACTGGAATTGGCTCCATTGAGGGAGACCGTTTTTATTGGAGCAAGCTAGAACGGCCCTACAATAACGACAATGAATATTTCCCATTCCTCGATATAACTGACGTCTGGTTTTATGACGCAGATCCAACCTGGTTTTTCACCGTAATCGCCGTCACCGGTCCAGATGCGAATGGCATACTGTCAGGCCAATACGCAGTTGAGGTTGACTTGGAATTAGAAGGTAATGGTGAATGGCTGTTCGTGGCAAACAGCCCGACCACTACCGATTGGACTACAGATGGCGTTCAGGTTTGGAGAGATAGCAATAGCGATGTAGGCGGCAAAGTTGCCGTTTTCCCAGATGCGGAGGGTATCAATGGAGATGGATATGATGTCCTAGTTAGCGACGACCCTGACGCCGCCTGGATGCGTCTATCCACGGAATATCCTAACAGCCTCGAAATCGCATTCAAGAAATCATTGTTCGGCGAAAAAACCAAATTTATGGTAGGCGCCTGGTCAGGAACTGATGATCTAAATCCCGCTCTATTCGACTTGAATGACCATTTTACACACGAGCAGGCGGGTGCGCTTAATCCGGAATACTCAGATTTCTACCCGATCGATGAAATTACCGAGATAGATAATACCTGTCGTCTCGGAATTGGGTTTGAACCAGCCAAAACTGTAAAGCGGCTCTGCCCATAGAATTGTTAAAATTGCGAGTAATATAATATCGAAAGAGCCTCTACTAACACACCAGAGGCTCTTTCCTTTTCCGCAGTTTCTTCAAAAATATCTACTTATTCAACAATCACCCAATCGCTGCTGCTACGACCGAATACTTCGGGTGAATACATCTCCTCGGCCTTTGCTGGCGGAGCTATAAAGGTTCCGGGCGTAGTTGCGCGTGCGATATAGGTGTATTCATAAACACCGTCCCAAAGTAAGGTTGTGAATGCTTCTGCACGCTCGTCGCGCATATTTTGGTGCTCATACCAGGTGCCCCACCACCACCAACCCGAACGATAATCGGAGCTATTTGGATCTTGCGGGATGCTCTGAGAAACCGCCAAGGCCGGGTTGACTATCTCCAGGCCGGCCGGCAATGGATCAACCAGAGCGACGTGATAGCGGCGATTGTCTGCTACCATGGTTAACCGAACTCGGACCCGTGCGCCAGCCTTAATATGCCAGGTGCCATCGTTATCCAAATACACCTCTTCAGGATCATCCACAGCTTCATATTCTCTCAATACTACAAATCCCATATCGAGTGGCTCCAACCACAAGTCGGTAGGTGCGTATTTTAATCCGAGCCGATAATACAGCCGGCCGGGCCCAGTTTTGTTGATAATCAGATTTTGGGTTCCGCCACCGCCCAGTTCAGGATTAACCAAATACGCCATTGGCACTTTAGTCTCATGACGTTCCGTGCTGCGGCCAACATATTCGTGGCCACCAACATATGTATCTCCCAGCCAAATGCGAGCGACAAAATCAGGAGTTTGGGCTTCAAAAGTGTTGAAATAGCGGTCGAGTCCCAATAGCACAAACACATTCTCCTGCGTATTGCCCCAGTGCCCACGTTTGCGGTGCGCCAACAAACCAGTAACCAGCTTAGGGATCAGGTCATTATCGGGGTCATCAGCGATCATGGCGTCTAGCAGAATGGCATCCGTGCGGCGGTTGGAGCTTAGCAGCAGGTATGTCTGGTCATCATAAGAAATTGTGAAGTTTGCAGCTCCAGCGGTTTCCACAACACGGTTTGCAATATAACGCCGGATCGCTTCCAGCTCAGGGCCGGAGTTGGGGTCGTCGACCAAAACCTGCCAGATCCAGCCGATAGCGTCCAATGACAAGTGTTCTAAAGAGGCTTCGTCCAGCAACTGGCGCGCTTTTGCAGGGTCGTTATCATCCATCAGGTCGCGCACAAAAAGAGCGTAGGCGCTCAAAGTCCAGCGGGTGCTTTGGCTGTACCAATGTGGGTAATGGCTCTCAATATCTTGAAGGTAATAAAGGGTTTGCTCTTGAATATTTTGGGGTACATCAAAGCCTTTCAATTCAGCCCGTTGGAAGGCATGCGCAACATGGATGGTAATGAACGGGATCGAATCCTGTCCGCGACGCCAATATGGGAAGCCACCATCGAAGTTTTGCATCGCACCCAATCGCTCCATATCCCGCTCTAAGGCTGCTTCCATTTCACTGGCCGATGGCAGACCCTCAGCCTTGAAGGCGCTCAAGACATCCCGCAGAGCAGCAACACCCAAAATTCGAGAAGCTATCTGCTCGGAGGATTGGTAGGGATAAGAAACCAAATAAATAACGGCATCGGTCAGAGCTTGTAACGCCGTAGAGGAAGTTTGAATCTCCAGGCCACCAAATTGAGGAAAGACATCTTCTGGTGCTAAGATCGGTTGTACGATAGCGCCTTGATCAATGACCCCATAGGTTGCAAAGGCCTCCGTTGTGGCCGGTGTATAGACGGGCAGCTCACCCGAAGCTGCGTCATTGAAATCTCCTGAGACTGCTGCGATTTGGAAGCGCGCCGTTCCGGCTCTATCCGTTGCCGCTGGAAAACGGACTTCAATGCGATCATTGGCCGGCACAATTACTCGAAAACCGGCGTGATCTGTCAAGGTTATGTTGGAGGTCTGCATGGCTACATCAACAGATAGTGGAGTATCCGTTTGGTTTTGAAGTACAACCGGAAACTCAAAGTTGTCGCCAAAGTTGAGAAAGCGCGGGGCTGAGGGACGCACCATCAGGGGTAGCCTGGCAGTGAGATTGGATTCCGCTGAGCCAAATTTGTTACCGCGTTCATCTACCGCGACAACCATTATCCGATAACGGGTCAGGTTGTCTGGCAAATTGACCCTGATGCGTGCTTGTCCGTTTTTATCAGTGCGGACTTCAGGAGCAAAAGTAGCCAAAGGGTTAAAGTCTGTGCGGACAGTAATGGCAGTCAAACCAGGATCAAGGTTGTTTAGGTCGGCTGCCTTTGCTTCAGCTGCAACCGGAGCTGCGGCTATCGCGCCTTCAGCGATCGCTTCTTCAACCCGAAATGCGCCGTCTAATTCGTCTTCGGCAAAACCTACCGATTGAGTAGCTTGCGCCTGGGCAGCAGATTCAAAGGCTAATGGGTCGGCCAAAATAATACTGGCACGGCTATAGATGCTCCAGACATCTGATGGGCGCGCAGTATAAAATACTGCTATAGGATCCAACAATTCGTAGCCTGTGAGCGCCAATATGGCCTCATCGACAACTATGACCGCTAACTCTGCATTCGCGACCGGCTCTCCGCTGGCATCCTTCAATTCTACATTTATCGTAGTATTCTCTCCTGGCTCAAGTTCTGTTTCCACAGGGGTAACTGTTAAAGCCAAGGTACGTTGCAAGGGTGGAATGCTCAGATTGAGAGAGCCGCTTGCATATGCCGGTCGTGCTGGCACACCAGATATTACTTCGCCTTGATCGTCTGTTCTTCCAACCGAACCAACCAAATCGACCTGGATATGTAAGTTCGGTATGTATTTTTCTTCGATCGGAATGCTCAAGGTTATAGAGCCGTCATCAATCACAAAGCGGTCGGTGAAGATTATTCCGTTACGGCTGACCGTTAATAATCCTTCTGCAGGCACAAAGGGGGATTGCACCAATATCTCGGCTACATCACCCGGCTGATAGGTTTCCTGATTTGGAATTAGCGTGACCTGCTCTTGCTCAATTTTTCGAGCGGGTGGCAAATCACCACCACTGACCCAACGGATGATCTGAGTTTTGTTCCGGCGACCTAACTCATCTCTAATTATGGCTGTGATCTGATAGCGGCCTCCTATGGGAGTATCAAAAGTACAAACGACTGGCTCTAGGTCTGACTTGAGACTGCATTCTTGAATGTCGACTTCCTTCTCAATCCAAGCCCCATCTTCAAACTTCCATTCCAGCCGAGCTGCACTCACATTGATTTCATGATCTGCGACAAGGTTTCCATCCAGGTCGGTCAGGATCAAATCAATGTCTAAGGATTCTCCACGCTCGACAAAGTAGCGCTCACTTCGCATGCCCACATACAAATCTGCGGGATGCACGAGCAAGTTGGTCAAACCTACCCAAGCCTGCCGATTAACATCCGTGACTGTAGATTCAGCAAAAACGCTGAATGGTCTCTGAACGTTTGTATTCCCAAAATCCATCATTAAAAAGTGGTTGCCGGTAGTGTCGGTCAATCCACTAAAGTTTTGGTAGATGGTCTCATTAACCCCAGGATCGTAATGGAACCACCACCAAGGTTGCCATATTCCGAAGGAAAAATCGGGCCAATTGGGAGGATTGTAATTGGTGGGTGTGGAGCTGACCAACCAGTTTAGTTCCACATTTGGCAGTGCGCCTCCAGCAAAGTAGTTGGCTTCCACTGCAACCGTGGCCGAGTCGCCCACAAAGTAGGGGCCCTTAGTCTCGTTGCGAGCCACCACTTCGAATTCGGGCCTGCGGAACTCCTGAATCTGGAAGCTGTGTGTGTAAAAACGGCCCGTTATGCCGATTTCCGCGTTCATTTCAATGCGCGCATAACCCAGGTTTGTATTCTCTGGTAGATCAAAGTGGAAATCAAAACCACCCAGGGCATTAACATCTACTCTGCCCATCCCGATTTCATTGCCTTGTGGTTCAAACACTTGATAACTAAGACTAGTCAAGCCACTATCAATCAGGCCGACATCCCCATCTTGGGATCGGCCCAATTGTCTGAGCCAGCCCTTTACGTGCACTTCTTCCCCCGGGCGATACATCTGACGATCATCGAGAACATACCAGCGCAATTCGTCCTCAGTACCGCGCCTATGCCAGCCACCTTCATCCCAAAAACTGGTAGAGGCCGGTAACATAGCTTGATCGTCACCCTGACGGGCAACCAAATATGTTGCGCCACCAGATGGGATGCTGAAGCGAGCTATGCCATTGGGGCCAGTAGTGGCCTGTCGGATACCGGAATCAGTTTCAATGGTCAGTTCCTGAAGCGGGCTGCCGTCATTTAAATCCGTCGCCCAGACCACCATTTGGCTGTGGTCCACAAAAGCATCTAGTCCTATTTGAGTCACTTGGACCCAAACCTGGACGTGTTCCCAATAGCGCTCTTCTTCAAAAAGGCCCCTGGGTGGCTTCGCGATAACAATAAAGTGCCCGAAAACCCCATCCATATCTTTGGTTAAGTCGATGCCTATTTCTGTCAATTTATCCGGAGGCACATCCAACCGCAAAGTCTCGTCGCGGACCAACTTCCCAGGTGGCTTCGAAGGACGGTCTGTGTACTGGTATTCCTGCAGATAAAGCTTGAAATCATTCCAGTCGGAAGGCGTGACACGATAGACTTTGACATCCAAACGGTTGTAGTTCATTGCGTACAGGGATAAGACCGGTTTTTGGGCAGCCGGGTCTAAAGTAACGAAAATGCTATCTGGGCCTGTCAGAAAAGGTTCTGCCGGCCCAACCTTGAAAGTCACGGTCCGATCTCGACCGAGTTTTTGACCAAATATATCTTCTATTTTCGCGTTGACAGTAGCCCGATAGGTGGTGCGTCCTTGGGTGGCACCCCGGATGGTGATCGTGTCACCAAGCAGATTAAGCGTAGCGCCAGGAATTTCGGGCGCGATCCGTAACATGCGTTCGTCGTAGGATTCGGTGTTGATTGGGTTATTAAATTCTATATACAGGGGTGTCAGCGGTGGGCATTTCTCGTCCCACCAAGAACAGCCGTGATCGACAATTTTCAGGGGGGCGTAGGTATGGAAACTGTAGGTTTGCGAAAATTCTGTCACCAGCGGGCCCTCTGCTGAAGGGGTGCCCGGACCGATGTTAACGCTGATAGAACTATCTTTTGGCAATAAGTTTATAGCTTTGAATGCTAACCAGCGTCCCTCGTTTGCACTTTCCACCAAGCGATTAACATTTTCATCAGCTTCGATTTCTTCCATGGATGCCAGTTTGATGCTGACCGGAGTGCCCTCCACTTCAACAGTTATTGTCTCCAGCACAGCAGTTTGATCGATGCGCTGATCGAAGGATATGAAAAATAAGGGGTCTAGCGGTTGCGGCTCGCTTGAGTACGGATATGTGTTCTGGTAGGTAGGTGGGGGTGTACTGAAGGTAAATTGTACGGTTTCTGATAACTCAGCGCCAATCGCAGAATTGGTGCCGGCCGGGATAGTGACGGTATACGCAGTGGCCATTGGCATGCGATCAATGAGATCGGAATCGTACTGGAAATTAATTGTCTTTGTTCCAAGCCAGCGCCAGGTGCCTGGGATGGAGGGCTCGATTTGGACTGGGCTCTCAGAGTTGGCCAGATCTTCGAGCGTGGCAAGCGGCACCATCGGTTGATTGAAGGTCACATTGACAAAAGCTGCAATCGGAATGTCGCCTTCCGGGCTGAAACGCAGGACTGCTAATGGGCCTCCTTCAACATCCGGAACGATGCTTTCTGGTTCGGGTGGGAAGGGATGCTCAATGGTTTCACCCGTGCGCGGGGGAGCCAAGACTTCTTCTGGCAGCCTAAAATCCAGGCTATCCTGCGGATCTGTTTTTAAAGGTGGGAGCCGAAGTAAGATTTGCTCGATCTCCTCACTGGACAACGGAAGCCCCTCTACAACCGGCAAGGGGAGGATATCTTGTGGCTGAGATTTGCCATCACTCAACACAATAGAAAGTCCAGCGCCACCATCTTGAAGTGCTACCCCATCAGGCCCGACCGGGGTCCCTTTGATAGCGGGGATAAATTGGCCTGGGCCGCCGATATTCCGTAGGAACAATAAAACAGCGACGGAAACCAAAATAATAAGGATAACAATAGCAAAATTCTTATATTTTTTAATAAATTGAATCACGGCGGGTGGCTCCTATGTGCTAATAGTTTAGGCCTACATATCTTCTCACACAATTACGACGTCGTACAGCACCAAAAGGTTCCAGTTAAATATCGGGGATTTAACATTAAAAAGAGAAGGCGACCGACTGGGTCGCCTCTTTTTCAGTTTAGCAGCTGGTCTGTCTTGGCCGCCATAATGAAATCATTTCGGTGAAGGCCTTTTATGACATGGGTCCATAATTGGATCGTGACACGGCCCCATTCGGTGATGATTAAGGGATGGTGATCTTCTTCTTCAGCTAGCGCGCCGACTTTATTGGTAAATTCCAAGGCTGCTACGAAATTTTTGAATTTAAAGACAGCCTCCAAATGTGGGATGCCATTCACATCTATAATTTTCCAGTTCGGAATTTGGGGTTGTAGCTCTGAAATTTCGGTTTGGGTTAATGAAGGGTCCCCACTTCGAACGGGTACACACTTTAACTCGGTCAGTTTCGTCATTATAAAAGTCCTGGTAGTGGTATAAAAGTAAGTGATGTCATACCGCACGGGTATATCCTTTGGTATTGCGAATGAAGCCCTTCGATACCCCTTTCCCCCTGTCGGGGACCTTCGGCGGGCACAGGCAAGCTCAGGATAAACTCTGCGGAGTGCGGCAATCTCCTCACCAAAGGGGAGACTGCTTCGCAAAAGAGGCTCGCAGTGACATGATTTATGAGTTT
>JASJYH010000046.1 GCA_030123675.1 Anaerolineae bacterium
ACCCAAAAAGCACAGGTGATCGTGAACATAAAAACAGCTCAAATCCTTGCGACAGCCTTTGCAAAGGGCAGCATGCACGATTTTCAACTCTTCAAAACCAGCCGGATTGGGATTCGCCCAGAAACTAAATGTTTGGCTGACTCTGGTTATCAAGGGCTGACCAAACTGCATACAAACAGCCAAACACCGAAAAAGAAATCAAAGCATCAGCCATTGACCCCGGCCCAGAAAGCAACCAACCGGGAGTTAGCCAGCAGACGCATCTTGGCAGAACATGTGATTGGAAGATTGAAAGTGTTTCGGATTTTGAGTGAACGATATCGTAATCGACGTAAGCGTTTTGGATTGCGTTTCAACTTGATCGCAGCGATTTACAACTTTGAACGTGAACTTAACAATTGACTTATGAAAGAGGTCTATTACACCATCGCTGTTCATATACTTGAAAGCCCCTGTTCGACCGAGCAGATGAAGATTTTTCCATTGTTGCAGAAAATGTCTAATTCTTTCTACTTTATCCCGGTATCCAAGATCGTAAATAGGGTAGGCGTGTGGAATCCGGATCACCCAATTGTTTATGAGTTCTTCTTTTTCCAACCAACCGATTTCATTAAGGCGTTGTATTGTTTTCTGGGTGAGCCAATCATCCGACTTGAACCATGTTGGTTCATTGGGCCCAGTAAAGATTTCGGCACACAGGGATGTAACCTTTGAATCGGGGGTCATCTGGAGGGACCAGTTTTTTGGTTCGTGGGTTCTTCCAAAAATACTCTCCTTTTCAGGAAAATACGTCCAATTGTCTGGGCTAAATTGAGCTTTCCTTGCTGTTATCAAAACACAAATTAGGCTTCGATAATCAAGCGGGTTGTTTTTCAAAATATTCCGACTCCCAAGTTCAAGCGGGAAAGCTTCGAGTAAAACCGGCAGGGGTATCGTAGAAATGACATGATCCACGCTGAATTCCAAGTTTTCCCCTGCTCCGGTTTTTACCGATACGACAAATTCATCCGCTCTTGGTACAAACCGATCAAGACGTGTGTTGGTGAAAATCTTTCCTCCCCCAGAAATGAATTCTTCAGCGATTCGATTCGGGATTGATCCAAATCCATTAATTGGATAATAGAATTTGGAAATAGCTGTAGCCGGAGGATCTTTGTAAGGCAAGATACTATGTTTGAAGGTCTCCCACAGATTAGGAATTCCAATCCGCATTGCAGCCCAATCTGCAGAAAGTTCATTACAAGGAATACCCCAAACTTTTTCAGTATAGGTTCGGAAAAATGCATCATAAACCTTTGTGCCAAAACGTCGTACTACCCAATCTTCAAAGGATCGATCCTCTCCCTTATTTACTGCAAGCACAGACCGAAGGTAGCTTACTCCCATTTGGAATGCTTCGACCATAGGAAAGATACCCAGTGCGCCTGGTATTTGCAGAGGGTAGTCGACAAACTTTCCACCAATGTATATCCTGCTGGATCGATTAACAGTAATGAGCTCTTCACCCAGTAGATTTTTTAGCCAGCCCACCACCTCGGGGTTATTGCTGTGAAAGCGATGGCCTCCCAAATCAAACCGAAAGCCTTCACGGATAACAGTTTGGGCCAAGCCACCAACATAGTTATTTTTCTCAATAATCACTACATCTGCATCACGTTTAATAAGTTCCAGCCCGGAAGTAAGGCCGGCAATCCCAGCTCCAAGGATGAGATAGCGTGTTCGATTATTCATGTTCCAACCAGACAGGGATGATTTTCATAAGATTATCGGTTTCGCCAAACACCATTTGTAGGATACATCGTTCGGACCAGGCCAGTGATTGCCATCGCTATATCGAGGATGTAAAACGCAGGAAGCAAAAACAGACGAAGCCGCAAGGCCCTTGAAGCCCGACTGGTTTGAATAGCGGTCAAGGCTTGAATAAATGGTGTAGCTAAGTGAATCAACAGCATAATAGAAAGCAAGAGACTGGCTTGATTGATAATATGGTATCCAACCGCAAGAAAAACAATTACCCGATCTAAATACCCAACAGTGAGCAATCCCAATTCTAGACGCTGAAGCCAGCTAATTGAACTGTTAAATAAGATTATAGGTAAATTCCGCATACTGACCTGTCCAAATCCGGTTGCCCAGCGTGTGTGTTGTTGCCAGTAGCCTCTAATTGTTGAGGGCGCCTCATGGGTACTTTTCGCTTGCAAAATAAACCGAGTATTCCATTTGTGCAGTGACAACTTCACTGTAATATCTGTGTCTTCAAGATAAAACCCTTGAGTAAATCCTTGAAGCTCTTCAAAAGCTTTTCGCCGATATGCACAGTTTGAACCTAAGATGGCCGGATTCAAGCCTAGCTTATCTTTCCCGCGCATCGTCACCCACTGGTGGACCAGAGATTCGATTGCAATATAACTAGAAATGGGACTTTGAAGAGCATTAGCCACAACCCGTAGGCCGCTAACCGCGCCGACGTCCGGATCTTCAAACGGGTGAATAAGCTGGTTCAATGAATCAGGTTCCGGCCGCTCATCCGCGTCAAAGACAATGAGATATTCCCCAAAAGCGTATTTCTTAACAGCTGTATTAATCGCTTGAGCCTTTCCCAGCCCCTTCGGGAGAGAAAGTAATTTGACGTTCTCTTGTCTTCGGGCCCATTTCTGGATTATTTGTTGGGTTCTGTCAATAGAACCATCATTAATAATTACGATCATCCTTTTGTGATTAGGATACTCCAGTTCCTTCAAGTGGGTTAGCAAGGTTGGAATCCTTACTTCTTCATTCCTGGCCGGGATCAGTATCAAGATTGGAGGAGATGTGGCTGTAGAATCAAATTTTGATACCTTGTAGTCTGGTATGAGTGTCGCGATAAGAAAAACCCACCTGCGAAGAGAGAATAATGCTAAGAAAAAGATTAGGAGAGTATTCAGGGTGATTCCAGAGAAGGACGATTCAGTAGATCAATAATTTCAAAATAACACAATTTTGCTTTCACTTTTTTTCTAACTTGATCTCTAATTGCTATACGCAATTGATCAACTAAGCTTGTGATCCACAGGCCAAATAATTTGGAAATCCTCAAAATTCCCATAGATTGAGCCTTAATTGTGTCAATTTTGGCCTTTTTCTTAACAATCTTGCAAGTTGTCTTACAATCGTAGGGGAAACGTAGGCTAGGCGTCAAGTTTTTTTGTTGGAAGCATGATAAATTATTGTCATAAGGTGATTTCTCTTCTCCTCCTTTTCAAAAGAGAACCGGGGTCGGCGTCCCCGGTTCTCACAATTTAAGGGGAAAATTACGCTAATTCAGACATAAGGCATCAAGATAAACTCTTACTAGGGTGGGTACGTTGCATCAAGAGATAATGTTACCGAGAAATTTTCCAAAGGTTGGCAGTTTTTGTATCAATCCGGCGCCGAAGTTCGGCAGGATTGAGTTGATCATATAAGTTCATGAGCCGCGCTTGGGCATCCAAAGAAATATTACAGGTGGACCGAATTCTGCAATACCCTAGCACTCGGAGTTTTAGTATCCAAATCTCTATTTCCAAACATCGGCAACCTTCACATAGAGGTTTGCAGAATTATCCGGCAGAGATGATTTTCTCCAGCTCTTTTATCAGGGATGGCAAATCTACTTGCACGATATTCCAGATAATATCTAATCCGTTTGAGTCTTATTCGTGAATGATCTTGTTGCGCGTCCCTTTCATCGCTTGCCAAGGCAGTTGCGTATATTTCATTTGCATATCGGTCGAAACCCTTCCAGAAGCCTCTCCTATTATTTCGAGCATACGAACAACTGCATTTTGTAAGAGATGATCTTCTGATAATTTATTCCTTGTTTTGCCACGCATATACTCAACCGAAGTGCGAGCCGATTCTAAGATATCGATTAAATAAGCATCATCACGCAACATAATAAACCTGCGCCGAATCCAAAATTACCTTGCGGCGAATTGGATTTCTGCTCGTCTGTAGGCCTATGTAGGTTAACAAGTCTACATCGCGGCCAAGAATGTTTTTGAGTTCTTCCGGCATGGCGAAAAAGGCCAGCCCTGGGGTATACCCCCTTTCAAACTCGACCAGCACGTCCACATCGCTTGTCGGCTTGAAATCCTCGCGCAAAATAGATCCAAAAAACGCCAGATTTTAAATGCGCTATTTTCGACAAAATGCGACAATTTCCTTGCGCGGAAATTTTGCCTTGAGCATATCCATACTTTAATTATACAACAATGATTTCCTTTTCCTATTCACTAATCATGTGGAGGGTGAACAAATCCCAAATTTCCGATTCCCTGCAAACTTGGTATAATTCTTACCCTACGAAGCCCTGCGTTCAAAATCTTGCAGGCAAGCACAATGTGTAAGGAGCGGGATGAACAAAAAGTACCATATCTGGACCGAAGGCTGTCAGATGAACGTGGCCGACTCGCAACGTGTCGGCTCATCGCTGGAGCATTTGGGCTACACCTTAACCACTAAAACCGAAGAAGCAGATGTGATCGTGCTAAACACCTGTGTTGTGCGCCAGTCTGCTGAAGACAAGGCCTTGGGGCGCTTGAGCTCGCTGAAACCGCTCAAAGAAAAGAACCCCGACCTGGTCATCAACTTGATGGGCTGCTTGGTGGGAGTGCGTGGCACAGAAAAATTGCGCCAGAAACTACCCCTGGTGGATGTCTTCTCTCCGCCCTCCGACCCCGGCCCACTCATTTCGCATCTCACACAGGGCGAAATCCACGTTATTGAATCCGACGAAACCACACGCCGCTTCGAGATCATGGACGGCGATTTACTACTGCCTGCTCACGAACAAGGGCAACTCGTCAGCGCGCATGTGCCGATTGTCTATGGTTGCTCGCACGCCTGCACCTTCTGCATCATCCCCAACAAACGTGGCATCGAGCGCAGCCGCCCCGTTGGTGATATCGTCGCTGAAATCCGCTCATTGGCGGCACAAGGCGTCAAAGAAGTCACCTTGCTGGGTCAAATCGTTGACCGCTACGGGGTAGATATCTCCGATGGCCCCAACCTGGCTGCGCTTCTGCGTTTGGTGCACGAGGTGGAAGGCATTCTACGCATCCGCTTCCTGACCTCACACCCCAATTACTTCGATGACGATCTGATCGAAGCCATCTCTGAACTGCCGCGAGTCATGCCGCATATCGAATTGCCGATCCAGGCCGGTGACGACACCGTTTTGGAAAACATGAAACGCGGATACACACAGAATGAATACCGCGATCTGGTTGCAAAGATCCGTGACCGTATTCCAGAGTGTTCCATCGCAACTGACATCATCGTTGGCTTCCCCGGAGAAACAGAAGAACAATTTATGCAAACCCACCGGGTCTTATCGGATCTGAAGCTGGATGTGGCCCACTTGGCACGATACTCCGTCCGTGAAGGCACAGTCGCCACCCGCCGCATGGACGACGATGTAACCGATGCTGAAAAACGCCGTCGCTTCCACATACTGGATGATTTGCAGGAAAAGGTTGTTGGGGAAATCAATGCTAGATTGTTTGGTGAAACCGTGGAAGTCCTATTCGAGGCCAAGGTCAAAGGTCGTTGGAAGGGACGTACTCCTACCAACAAACTGGTCTTTGTCGAATCGGACAAGGATCTGCGCGGTGCGATCGAACCCGTTACCATAACCTGGACGGGCCCATGGTCTATGCAGGCTAATCTAATTCAAGAGCCAGCCTTATTTTCTTTGGTGCAACAACCTTCATAGGGATTTCTCTCGGGGATTTTAAATATATAAATGTAATGGTATACTGATTTTTTGATTGTTTTCATATGCTATTTTTTTTATTTTGAAGCTAAATCTGTTCAAATTAAATTTTTTTATAGGGGAGGGATGGTTAGTATAGGTAGATAATATTTTCCTATATTGACTGTTTTGTTACCATATTAATAAACTTGGGATATGTTTTGGTTAAAAACCTCATAAAAAATGAAGTTAAGTGTAATTTGATGGTTCCTGGTCATTTAATAATTCTAATTTCACTTGTTAGGAAAAATTTATGATAAATCGTTTGCTTTATACTCAATTTCCTACAATAAGGCAAATTCTTACACGTATTACTTATAAATATATATCATTAATTGACAAAGATCAAAATATCCTCTTTATGAATTATGGCTATGCTAACCTAGATCCCCGGGAACGATCATTAGAAATATCTGATGAGAATGAAAAATACCGCTATGAAATTCAACTTTATCATCATTTAGCAAGCTCAATCGAATGGAAAGGATTGGATGCTTTAGAAGTAAGTTCCGGTAGGGGAGGAGGTTCTCACTATATCAAAAACCACTTCAAGCCCAAATCGCTGGTTGGTGTAGATATATCCAGACAGGCAACTAGATTCTGCAATAAAAATTACTCAATCAATGGGCTTACTTTTGTAAAAGGCAACGCAGAATCGCTCCGGTTTCCTGATAATTCCTTTGATGTGGTTATCAATGTGGAGGCCTCACTATATTACCCTCACGTGGAGGACTTTTTTAGATCAGTTGTAAGAGTTCTCAAACCCAATGGTCATTTTCTTTATACTGACATGCGTTACGCAGAAGAACTTGATTTATGGAGAGAACAGTTGAAAAGAATGGGCCTTAAATTATTGAGGGAAAAGAATATTACACCTAATGTTATTAAAGCCATGGATCTTTATCGGGAGTATAGAATGAATCTTATTAAAACATATACTCCTAGTTTTCTTTATGGACCATTTTCTAATTTTGCTGGTGTCACAGGTGCAGGGTTAGTAGCTAAAGATCCTAAGATTGGTGAGCGAACATATTGGAGTTTTGTTTTTCGCAAATCTGATACATGAGAGCATTCTAGATTATTAATACTAGCAGTCCCAAAAAAATACGTGCCCAATCTGCCTGATTCCACTAACAGCCAGCAGATATAAAAAATTGGCGTACCTTTAGAAAAAATGTATAAACAGGAAGTTGCAAAAAACCCTTGGAGGATAATTATATCGGTCCATCCCAACCTAAATACTCATAAATATGTCCCAAAGAACTTGAGAAAGACTGACTTATATACCATTGACTGAGTCTTGCAATTTGACTTAATCCCCATGCACACTCTTGAGTCTCGATCCATTTGGGTATACCTCTCCGTCAATTGGATTGATGTTCATCACAGAAACCCGATAGAATTATAAGAGCAACTTGGCATCTTAATTTCATGAGGAATTTTTAACCAAATTGCGCAACACGGTATTTAATATACCGCCGTTGTGATAGTAATCAACCTCCACTTTTGTATTAAGCAAAACTTTGACTTCGAACTCAACCGAGGTACCATCCTCTTTCTTAGCGAGGATATTAACCAGGCATTGCGGCGCCATATCATCAGATATTCCCACAACATCAAATATCTGCTCCCCATTCAAACCCAGGGATTCGGCATTTTGACCGTTCAGGAATTTTAATGGCAGGACACCCATACCAATCAAATTGGATCGGTGAATGCGTTCAAAGGACTCCGCAATTACAGCTTTCACGCCTAGCAAGGCGGTTCCCTTGGCTGCCCAGTCACGACTGGAGCCGGTACCGTAT
Source organism: Anaerolineae bacterium (assembly GCA_030123675.1). Lineage (GTDB taxonomy): Bacteria > Chloroflexota > Anaerolineae > Anaerolineales > Villigracilaceae > JAABUE01. The sequence continues at coordinate 7,579 of JASJYH010000046.1, forward strand.
TCCTTGCCTGCAATCACAATACTGGGAACGCCCTCTTCTATATACTTCATAGCCGCATCAAAAATCGGCATGATATCACCGGAAGGCATATGTTTGGTCCAGTTGCCTTCTTTGGGAGTTACAAGTAGGTTTTGTAAGCGGATATTGGCAAAGGTCCCGCGGGTCATAACAAGGTCATTGCCGCGCCGTGCGCCGTAAGAATTGAAATCACGCGGCCTGACACCGCGATCCTGCAGGTATTTACCTGCCGGGCTATCGGCAGCGATGGAGCCCGCTGGAGAGATATGGCCGGTTGTGATTGAATCCCCGAATATACCCAACACACGTGCGCCTTTGATGTCAGTTACTGAAGACACTTCCTGGGTCACTTCTTGAAAAAAGGGTGGATGCTGAATATAGGTTGAATTTTCGTCCCACTCATAAAGATCTCCGCCAGACACTTCGATCTCCTGCCACATATCAGTGCCAGTAAAAACATCAGCGTATTTGTCGCGGAACATCTCCGAAGTGACATTGTTGGTAATGGCCTCCTGAATTTCTTGGGAACTGGGCCAGATATCTTTTAGGAACACGGGCTGGCTATCTTTCCCGGTACCAAGTGGCTCGTTGATCAGGTCAATATCTACGGTGCCGGCCAAGGCATAGGCCACCACTAACGGTGGTGAAGCCAGATAACTGGCCTTTACCAGTGGATGTATACGCCCTTCAAAATTGCGGTTGCCTGAGAGAACGGCAGCAGCTACCAGGTCCTGGCCAGAAACGGCTTTTGATACCTCGCTCGGTAACGGGCCGGAGTTGCCAATACAGGTAGTGCAGCCATAGGCGATTACATTGAATCCCAGTTTGCTCAGCGGGTCGATCAAACCAGCCTTGGTGAGGTATTCTGTGACCACACGTGACCCAGGTGCAAGGGATGTTTTAACCAAAGGGGCGACCTCCAGGCCAGCTTCTACCGCTTTTTTCGCTACCAAACCTGCTGCCATTAAAATGGACGGGTTGCTGGTATTTGTACAGGAGGTGATGGCTGCAATTACGATTGTGCCGTGTCCGATTTCCAGCGAACCACCATTGGTGCTTACTGTGCCTTTACGTGCCAACGCTTCGGGGCCCAACTCAAATCCGCGTTCGTTTAACGGCGCTCTAAGCACTTGCTGGAAGGTTTCTTTCATTTCAGATAATGCCACTCTATCCTGTGGCCGCTTAGGGCCTGCCAAACTTGGTTCAACAGACCTGAGATCCAATTCGAGGGTGTCGCTAAAATCAGGGTCAGGGGTGTTCTCATCCCGGAAAAGACCCTGAGCCCGCATGTATGCTTCGGTGCGTTCGATAACCTCATCGGAGCGACCAGTAAAGTGCATATAGCGAATAGTTTCGCTATCAACCGGGAAAAAGCCCATCGTGGCTCCATAATCTGGAGCCATATTCCCAATTGTGGCCCTGTCGGGTAAAGACATGCTGTTTAAGCCTGGCCCAAAAAACTCGACGAACTTATCTACTACACCCTTTTCCCGTAGCATCTGGGTGACTGTTAATACGAGATCCGTAGCTGTGACACCTTCTGACAATTTGTTATGCACTTTGAAGCCGACCACATCTGGGAGCAGCATATCGATAGCCTGTCCGAGCATAACGGCTTCGGCTTCGATACCGCCTACGCCCCAACCAACAACACCCAGACTGTTAATCATAGTGGTGTGTGAGTCGGTACCAACCAAAGTGTCGGGAAATGCGTATGTTTCGCCATCTATAACCTTGGCAATGACTACGTCCGCCAGATATTCGAGATTGACTTGATGCACGATCCCGGTCATTGGCGGGACGACCCGGAAGTTGTCGAAAGCCTGCTGGCCCCATTTTAGAAAGGTGTAGCGCTCGTGGTTGCGCTCAAATTCGATTTCTGCATTGCGTTGCAGCGCATCTGGAGTGTTGAAGAAATCTACTTGCACAGAGTGGTCAATCACAAGATCGACGGGCACGACCGGGTTGACCTTTTTTGGGTCCCCACCCAGGCGGGCGACCGCCGAGCGCATTGCAACCAGATCGACGATGGCCGGTACGCCCGTAAAGTCTTGCATAATCACACGGGCAGGTAAGAAGGGAATACCAGGGCGCTCACCCTGCGGGGTCCAGGCGGCGATATTTTTCACATCCTGCTGGGTGATCTGGCGCTCATTGCATTGACGAAGGGCCGCTTCGAGCATGATCCGAATCGAAAACGGAAGCCGCTTTAGGCTGGTTAGACCGGCCTTCTCGAGCGCGTCCAAACTATAATAAGTGTAGGTCGCGTGTTTTATTTTTAAAGATTCACGGGCGTTGAAATAGTCTTGCATGATAGGTCTCCTTTGTCTTACACCCCTCACCGATCAGGACGGGTGCCCGATAAAGTGGAGGGATTGAGGGTGAGGACCACCACAGAAACCAAAAAGACGCAAAGGTGCGCCTTTGTTCGTCCTTTCGGACTATGTGGTGCGTGCCTGCCTTGCAGGGGCTCTATTTTACCAAAGTAAGAGGCGAAGCACCACTTTTGTTTTTGGGGCTTGGAAGTTGATAATTTATTATTTTTTGGATTTTACATCCTGTTTACATGATTATAATAAGTGGTTTACTGGTTTTCACTATAATCGAAACAACAACGAATTGCGGAGCAAATCGTATGATTGCAAATCAATTTAGAATATTCATTTGGGCTCTCCCAGTTACCCTCGCCCTGGCATGCAGCCTTCCGGCTGTCGGGCTGGATATACAAGCAGATGAGCCCCAAACTGCAGAAACTTTAGTGACAGGCACAAAAGCTGTTACAGATCCGTTAGACAACGGCCATACACCTGTGACAGAAATGCTTTGCGATTTCAAAGAGACCGAATATGATTCGTCAAAATTTAACCCAACCGGAGGCAGACGGACCGTTCTCGATCATCCGGTCATGATTCCGGCCTCCGAAGCTACTTGGCTGAACGCAGATACGCTTGTAATGGGTGTCGAGAACAATGGCGAGGCGCATGCCTACCCGGTCTTCCAGATGGTCTACCCGCATATTGCGAATACCGAGGTGGGTGGTGAACCCTACCTCGTCACGTACTGACCGGCCTGCTCCAGCGGGGTCGGTTTCGATCCCCTTCTGAATGGCACTCATTACACTTTCGACGTATATGGTTTGTACAATGGCTTATTCGTCATGGCCGACCGCCAAACCGGTTCTGTGTGGACTCACTTTAGCGGCGAGGTGCTAACCGGTCCACTTGCAGGCACTGGCGCTCAGCTAGAGATTCGGCCTATGCTGCACACCTCCTGGGAAGAGTGGACCTCTCTTTATCCGGATACGCTCGTCATGGATTGGGACGAAGAGTTCGCGAACAGATATCGGCCCTCTTATCAACCTGGGCGTGAGGGCTTGGGACCGCAATTTATGAAGACGATCATAAATTGGGATGAACGCCTCTCCGAGGGCGAACTGGTCCTTGGGGCGAATATTTGCAATGATTATCGGGCTTATGTATTATCCGATTTCAACCCAGGCCCGGCAGTGGTTAATGATTTTCTCAACCAGGTTCCGGTTGCGATCTTTGTCGAAAGCGGCTCGCATTTTGGAATAGCGTACCAGGCCACTGTGAACGGGCAGGCGCTGAGCTTCAGTTCGGATGGAACGGCAATTAGCGACGAAACCGGTTCAACATGGGATTTGAACGGCCTGGCCGACAGCGGTCCGTTGGCAGGAACCCAATTGGAATATGTGACCTCATTTGTCACCGAATGGTATGGTTGGGCCGCATATCACCCTAATTCAACTATATACGGAATTGATTAGGGCCAAAAAGAAATTAAATCTATGAGCATATTTGAGGGGGTAGTTTTCGCCAATTTTTACTTACCAGTAAACCATACCGACTCGTACAAAATAGAAAAATCTCTGAAATTTGATGTTGGAGGCTGAGATTCTAACAGGTGGGTGGAACCAAATGCTGGTAAATGACGTCATTAATCAAGAACCATTAGCTCTATCAGATTCATGACACGGCCTGAAAGGAGAAATCATATGAATAAATATCAAATGGTCATCCTGTTGGTGCTCGTATTCCTCGTCAGCTGTACCCAGGCGACCAGCGAAGAACTTGCCACTATTGGCCCCACCGCCGCGCGGGTGGAGGCGCAACGAGAAATGCCGACCCCCGGCAGCCCCCGACCCGAGCTCGGTATGGCCAGTAAAGTCAGCCTGTATCTCAGTGAGCGTCTAGGCATTGACGCGAGTGAAGTTACTCTGGTCGGGATTAGCGAGGTCGTCTGGCCGGACGGCAGCCTCGGCTGCCCCGCAACCGATATGAGCTACATTATGGTCGAGATCCCTGGCTACGAAATCAACCTGGCCGTTGGTGAGAATCCGTACATCTACCACACCGACCAAAGTGACACCTTTGTACTTTGTGAGGATGGTCATCCAGTGTAACTGACGCCGCTGAGCGACATGCTCTTGCCCAATCCAACCAAATTGCTAATTTAACACATAAAAGGAAATTATGAAAAACTTACAAAAGTTCACAATTTTGTTTTTTTCTTTGGTCCTATTGACTGCGTGCAATTCAGGTACTGCTACAGCGCTACCTACAGACGTGTTACCCAAGAATACAGCCGATATCGAGCCAAAGGCCACCTCAGCCAGCGATGATCATAGCTTAATTAACAAACTGCGTATTGCAGGCGCGAGTGTCGATTCGGCTGGCGAGATAGAGCAGCCCTTCTTCTCCGTCACGGGACAAGTCATCATTGTCAATGGCGGCGATGTGCAGATCTTTGAATATCGAGACGGATCCACAGCCAATGCGGAAGCAGCGTTAGTTTCACCTGATGGCAGTTCCATCGGTACCAGCATGGTGTCTTGGATTGGGACACCCCACTTCTACCAGGCAGACAAGATAATCGTTCTGTATGTCGGCGACAGCCCGGCCGTCCTCGAGGTGCTCGAAACCGTGCTAGGGCCTCAGTTTGCTGGCGGTCTTGGATTGCCATCATTAAGCCCGGGAGAAGGGCCACCACCGGCAACTTTGGAGATTAATGGACAGGAGCAAACATCAGGCATTGGCACCTATTGTTGGGAGAGTGGTGGCCTTGGACTCTGTGCGGACATGGTTGGTATCCCTACTGCACAGGAACCTATGTTGGTCGGCTCGCCGTTTAGCGCGCGTTTTTCTCTCGCTATCCCTGGCTCTCCTGAGACACTATCCCTATTAGTCATTCCGGTGGCTCCTGAAGATCAGGTTTTGTCAGATGCGAGGGATTGGCGATGGTGGCCACACCAAGCTGGGAGCAATCATGAACTGCCCCTTGAGCAACAGCCAGAGATAGAATTATCTCTGGAGCCCGGGCTTTACGTACTGAGCCTTTTTGCTTCGTGGCAGGAGCTGGGTGACGTTACCTACGGTTTTCTGCTTAAAGTGCAGTAAACGACCTCATCCCCCAGGAGTGAAGAACTAAGTACTTGAGAGTATTTTGAGGTAACCTTTCAGGTATTGAACTTTAAAGTTGTCTAGAGTTAGACATTTCTTGTTTCCCCAACAATCCGGATGCTTGTACTTTGGTGGTTGTTGCAGGGAATAATTGTCGGTTTGAACAGAGTGAGATTAGACCTCAACCTACTGAAATTCTGCGATCAAGGCATCTAGGGTTTGGTCCGACTGCTCTTGCACCATCATGTGGCCGTAAACCGTGAGTACAACTGATTTGCAGGTCTCTATTGCGGCAAGTACCCGTTGAGAATACTTGGGTGGCTCCGTCTGGTGGTTGTCGCCACCAATTATGAGAGCTGGGAACCTAATGTTGGCAAAAATTTTTTACTTGCAGGTGTGGGAAGATGAGGGATCCTTACTCTAACAACCAGGCGTTCCAGCGTTCACTAACACTTTTTTTGTTTTCATCCCACCAGGCATCGGAGGCCACAAACCCTAATGAAAGACGATCTTCATATGTGGGTAAAAAGGGAGCCATTTCAGGGTTAATATTATTAAAGGTATTTATATTGGTTGGACCGTAAGGGATGGTATCGGCAATCTTATGGGCCTGTTGATCGGACACAGCAAAAGCAATGAACTGCATCGCTGCCTCTCGATTGGGAGCATCTTTGGGTACAGCCCAGTAATCGGCCAGTGTGATGTGCTGGTTCCACTGAATAGCTAATGAAGCGCCTTCATCAATAGCTCTTTGAATGCGATCATTCCATATCATGCCCATCACAGCTTCGCCCACAGCCAAGAGTTCTTGTGCTTGAGCCCCTGATTCCCACCAGATTATATTGTCTTTTTTTGTGTCCAGCTTGGCTAAGGCTCGTTCGACATCTATGGGATATAAATCTGCTGGATCATCGCCATCGGCGACCAGAGCTACTTCTAAAACGAAAAAGGTGACTTCGTTTGGCAAGGAGCGGAGGCCGGGGAAATTCTCTATATCGAAGAAGTCCGCCCATCCTTGGGGGACAACTCCAAGTTGTGTGTTGTAACCCAACACTGACCCATAAACTATGTTAGCCACCGATATTCGTTTGCAAAACCAGCCAAAATTGAATCTTTGGGCACAATTGAATAATCGATTGGTTCAAAGTATTGTTCCGTTTTACCAATACCCCACTCGTTCGTAATGTCTACCACATCCCAAGTCACCTGACCTGACTCAACCATCGCTTCAAGTTTGGAGTAGTCCATGGTGTCTTGGATGACGGTAATGCCGGTTGATTCACCAAAGGGGCCAAAAAAAGCATTGGTTTGGGCTTCTTGATACTCCCCACCCCAACTGACCACAGTTAGTATGTTTGCTTCAGCCATTTCTTCCGTAGCAACTGGTTCTGTGGCTGGTGCTTTTGTAGCGGTTGCTCCCGTGTCTAATGCCCCTGTCTCAATTGTTTCAGTGGCTGTCGAAGCGGTATTCGATATTAGTGTTCGAGCCAATAAAACCAAGGCGATGATAATCAAAATCAAGACACTTACTTGCCACCTGGCATTGGTAATATTGGTTAATCTCTTCTTCACAGTCGGGTTAATTTCTTAATATCGTATCTCAATTGGATAGAAATTAATGTCTCATAAATCAAGAATAACTGAGAATGATTTTTTATTCCTTCTCAATTATCATTATTAACGCTTCACGTTCATCGTCGGGTAAAAAGGCCGAACGAGCGGCCTGCAAGTTACATTCCTTAAGCGATTCCAGTGACACGCCCAGTTCTTCACGGATCATTCGATACTCATGGCTCAAATCAATGCGTGAAATGCCTGGGTCATCGGTGTCAACAGTCACATTTAGATTTGCATGCATCATTTGTGGTATTGGATGCGCGTCTAAGGAAGGCACCACCCCCGATTGGTAATTGCTGGTCACACAGACTTCAAAAGTTATACCATGCTCGCGCGCCAGAGCCACGACCTGCTCATCCTCCATCACGCGGACCCCATGACCGATGCGTTTGGCGCCGAGCTCTTCAATTGCTTCCCGCACATTTTCCGCGCCAGCCCACTCGCCTGCGTGAATGGTGATTTGCAATCCAGCCTGCTTGGCTTCTTTGAAAATCCCCTTAAATGGTATGGCAGAAAATTCAACTTCATTCCCGGCCAGGTCCATGCCGACGATGCCGCGCTCAATATTTTCAGCCGCCAATCTGGCTACCTGTTCGGCCAGTTCCGGGCTTTCATGACGGTTTACCGATGCCAACAACCGAACTTTGATCTCAAAATCTTTAGCCGCCTCCGCTGCGCTGGAGCATACCCAATCGATCACGTCTTTGAGTGGAAAATTTTCAGCCCTAGATAAAGCTACTGGCGTAAAACGCAATTCCAGATATTTTATATTATCCTTGGCAGCATCTTCAACTGCCTCACGTGTCATGCGCTTAATGACCTCAGGAGATTTGTAGAAGAGTCGTAGGGTATTAAACTTAGATAAGAAATTTTGGAATGTTAGCGCATCTTCGTCTTGGATTTGTACTAACTTGCTCAACTCAAATTTACTTTTTGGTAAAGAAATGCCATTTGCATAGGCAATATCAAGCATGGTGCTTACACGTAACGACCCCTCCAAATGGCGATGTAATTCCACCTTGGGCAGAGAATAATAAAAATTTAGAGGGGCAGTTTGATTGCTCACTTCTTTTTATGGCGCTTCCGATTCTTTTTCTTCTTGCTGGATGGCTGGTCTTGCTTGGTCTGAGCACCCGCTGACGGAAGGCTCTCGCTGGTGTCGCTCAGAGTAAGTTGAATGCGCCGCGGCTGATATCCGAACACTCGGCTGATGACCATCGTCCGGATATCTGCGAGCAGTTGTTGGAACATTTCAGACGCGCGACCTTTGTATTGTACCAGTGGGTCGCGTTGCGCGTAGGCTTCCAATCCGATCGAAACACGCAGAGCCTCCACCTGGGTCAGATATTCAACCCATTGTTCGGTAATGGCTTGCAAAAGCAGCTGCCTGTAGACTTGATTAAGCACTTGCAACCCCAGCTCCTGGATTTGGGCTTCATCCACTGCTTCAGCTTGCTCGTCGCGCTTCGACAGTTCTCCCTGTCCCCAGGCTTGTACCAAGGCAGTCTTGGCAGCGGCCAAATGTTCTAATACTTCCTCAATCACCTCTTCTTCAGGACGATCAACCAAACGCTGTGACATTAAGAATCCATAGCTGAAGCGGGTCGTGACCTGCTTCATCTGGCGATGTGTTTTTGAATCGAAAGCTGTTCGCACACCTTGTGAGAGTGCCATCAGCAAACGCAACTTCGCATCGTCGGTATCGGCTGGTTCGCGTTCCAAGGATGCAGCCAGGTCCCTCGTTATCTGTCCATTCTCCCCTACAAGGCGCTCGCGCTGGTCAAGAAGAATTTCCTCGCTGGTATCCACGATTGTGGCAGCCAATTTATCCCAGTCCGTGGTTTGAAGTTGGCTTTTATCGATGCCCAGCGATTCGTCCAGACGGTTCTCTACCGCACCAATGACACGCGTTGCATGCAACGCAGTTAGTTGTTTTAGCAGCAAGTCTTCGATTTCGACTCTAATTTCTTCTGGCTCGTTTGTCAGCAGACGCGTTTGGTTGTTGGATAATGTCAGGGGAATTCTGATAGCACTTTGTAAATCTTCGGTTAGTTCTTTGGGCTGGCGCCCATTTTCATTATCGCGTAAGCCTTCAAAGAAGATGTCTAATGCATCGAAGCGTTCTTCATGCTGTTGGTCGAGGTTATCGGCGATATGCTCGATCAAAAACTCGATAGCATACAAAGTATGGGATTGTTCTGCGTCGATAGCCTGGGAAACCAGATCTAGGACAGTGGTTTGGATATCGTCTGTAGAAGAGTTGAATTCTTTCATGAGCAGACCCAAGCCGAAGCTTGGAAAGATGCGATTATCGCCATATGCAAAGGGCGGCTGAATTTGTTCTAGCCAAGCCATCAATTTCCATGGCCCTTCCTCATCAGCCAATCCAATTGGTACTCGCGATTTGATTTCGTCCTGCAAAAGGGCTTCCACATCCTCGCTCAAATCCTCTTTTACAAAAATGCGATCGCGCTGAGCATAAATACGCTCGCGCTGACTGTTTAGTACATCGTCGTACTCAAGTAGGTGTTTGCGGACGTCGAAATTGGCCCCTTCCACACGGTGTTGGGATTGCTCAACTATATTGCTGACCATACGACTCTCGAGAGGCAGAGAATCATCCACCCGTAAGCGTTCCATCAGGTTGCTTACCTGTTGGCCTGCGAATAAGCGCATCAGATTATCCTCGAGCGAGAGAAAGAAGCGTGAAGAGCCGGGATCGCCTTGGCGGGCAGCACGACCACGCAATTGGTTATCGATGCGGCGTGCTTCGTGCCGTTCCGAACCAATTACATGCAAGCCGCCCAGAGCCTTGACGCGTTCCATGTCGTCGAAATACCCTAAGAAATGTTTGACTTCACTTTCGTAAATACCGTATTTTGAAGGATCGGCTTTGAGTAAGGCTTGACGGCGTTCTTCCAAGGGCATGTCATACGGATCTTTGACACCAACCCGACTAAGCACCCGATTTACGGCCATGAATTCTTCTTCGGCCAAATCACCGCCCAGTTTAATGTCTACTCCGCGGCCGGCCATGTTGGTTGCAATGGTGACTGCCCCAAAGGCTCCCGCACCTGCGATGATCTGGCTTTCCTCAGTGTGTTTGCGCGCATTCAAAATTGCGTGTGGCACTCCTGATTTCAGAACCGAAATAAATCGATCTGCATGATCAGGGCTTAAATCGAAAAGTTCCAGTAAAATCGGAAGGTTTTCTTCACTTTCAGGATTGATGCTGGCCATATCTAATGGCTCAATGAAATTGCGTAACTGATTGGGTTTAATTTCTTCCAGTGGTACATAAAAGGGCACAAATTCCTCGATCAAGCGCCCATCTTCGATCCGGTCGTTCGCTTGCATCCAAACTTGGCGAATGAGAAGGATCTGCATCAATCTGCGAACAGGTTCCGTTTTCAACCTGCCGGACAATCGATCGGATGATTCGACCGAGGTGGTTCCCACCAGCATCGGTCGGCCCATCACGTGGAATACCACGATCTCCTTCACGATAGCGCGCAATTTGGCTTCGACAGTTCGAAAGATGATATCTGGGTAGTCCTTGCGTTTCCACAATGCCGGCTCGGCATCTGGCTCGTCATCAGGGCGTTTGTAATACGTGTATTGATAACCTTCTTCGTCTTTGGCTTTTTGCTCGACCAAGGTTGGGTTCTCACCAAAAGCTTGGTATTCCAGGTTGGTTGGAATGGGAAGCACTTCTAAATTGTAAATCTTGTTAAATTCTTCCGCTTCGGTCAGTGCTGTACCAGTCATGCCGGCCAGCTTTTTGTACATGCGGTAGTAGTTTTGCAGCGTAATGGTCGCGTAAGTCACAGATTCCGGTTCAACGCGGACCTTTTCTTTTGCTTCGACAGCTTGATGGAGTCCATCACTCCAACGTCTTCCAGGCATTAAACGACCTGTAAATTCGTCTACGATGACGACTTTGCCGGCTTGCACCAGGTAATCTTTGTTGCGTTTAAAGAGATGCTGGGCCCGCAAGGATTGTTCGAGGTATCCTAAAAGGCGCGCTTGCTCGGGGGTAACGTCTTCGGGCCGGTCTAAGTCTTGAAGTGGCTGGCCTAGGATTTGCTCAACGTGCGCGATCCCAATCTCTGTCAGGGTAACGGTGCGGTCTTTTTCGCTGGTTTCGTAGTCTTCCGGCTTGAGTTGTTTGACGATTTCTGCCATCTTGCCGTACCATTCCAGGTCACCGGAAGCAGGCCCAGAGATGATTAGAGGCGTGCGGGCCTCATCTATCAGTACGTTATCTACCTCGTCAACGACCGCATAGTGATGACCGCGCTGCACGCGTGCATCCAGTTGCATGGCCATGTTGTCACGCAAATAATCGAAGCCAAATTCGGAGTTGATACCGTAGGTGATGTCTGCGTTATAAGCCTCGACGCGATCAACCAGCTGTAATTGGTGCTGGTCTTCGTGCGGGGATGCTTTATCGAGATCGACCAGGTAAGCTTTATTCCCATTCTCGGTGGCAGCTGCCATTTGCAGTACCCCGACCGACAGGCCCAGGAAATTGAAGATGGGTGCCATCCACCGTGCGTCACGTCGGGCCAGGTAATCATTGACTGTGATTAGGTGCACTCCGCGGTCACCCAGCGCATTTAGATAGAGCGGTAGGGTCGCAACCAGAGTTTTGCCTTCGCCGGTCTTCATTTCGGCGATGGCACTGCGATGCAGGGTGATTCCGCCGATTAGCTGCACGTCATAATGCCGCTGACCAAGCGTGCGTTTGGAAGCTTCGCGCACAATCGCATATGCCGCGGGCAGGATTTCTTCTAAAACTTCCTTTTCAATTTCGCTGCGTTCGTCACCCTCCTCAATACCATCTGTTTCGTCTTTTAGTTGGGCCCGGAACTCATCCGTTTTGGCACGCAGAGCCTCATCACTTAAAGATTCATATTCTGGTTCAAGTCCATTAATGAACTCGACCAGTTCGCTTAATTTTTCAATTTCACGTTGATTGGGGTTGCCCCCGAAAAGTTTGACAAAGTTGTTTAGCATTTATGGCCTTTCGGGGGGGGATTATAACAGAAGGGCGTATGAGGATAATAAGACGAATTGTCTCAGGGCAAATGTTACTTTCCGATAGGCAAATAAGCCTGTCGGAGAAACGAAAAATACTGGACGAGTTTACGTGTGC
>JASJYH010000047.1 GCA_030123675.1 Anaerolineae bacterium
GCACTCAAATAATGAGGTATATACAGATAATAATTTCGGTGCGAGAATGTACATTTTAAACGAAAGATTGGATAAGTGCGAAGAAGTTTACGATCCGGTGAAATCTTACTCTAAAGAATTGGATTGGGATTTAAAAGACTTTTTCCCAGGTGGATTTGAGGAGATAGTTCTAAGTGAAAAAGATAATACAAAATTAGACCAGCTAGCGATCAAACTATTCCCGGAAATAAAAAGTGATAATAATTCTGTTAAATTATTAGTAATTTTGATTGGGCATATTTATGAAAACGATACAATAACCGACCAAAAGATTGGAGCATATACCATATTAACACTGAGGCAATAAATTTAGGTTTTCATACTCTACGAATAGTAAATCACAAAACAGGCCAGCAGTTGATATTTCCTGCTAGCCTGTTTTAAATTTAATATCGCGAAGTATTGGTATTGCCAGACCCGTGTTTACCCTTTAAGTTCTCTTAGTTAAATAGACTCATATTGCACGGACGACCCTATCTTGTCATAACAAAACTACCCTATTATCCCTTAGTGGGTCGCCTCAATCAAAATACTAGTATCCCTTTTTCCGTTAAGTAACAATCCAGACACTTGGGCGCCAAATCCATTGTCAACAGGCCAGAATCCTTTTTGAGGGTTGTATTGACCATAAAGTTATACACACCTATGGTTTATTGGTTAGATTTTATATCAATCGAAAATTGGATTTTTGCGTCTTCTGGATTCAATTCGAATTGGCGGAGTTCCCAACTCTGCAAAGAGATATATTCCTTGCAGATATAGCCAAACATTTCCAGTGAAATTTTGTCAAAACTTTCCTTCGTTTTTCCCGTCAAGTCTATAGTAAACAGCAAGCTATCCTTAATTTGGCCCACTTCAAGCGATATATTGCCGCTGCCATCAGAATAAGCCGCCAAATAAGAGAAATAGCCATGCAGCACCCACTCGAAAAAACGTTTGTCTAATTTAGCGGAGAGCGTGGGGTCATGCTATACTTGTTTCAATCGAGTTGAAGAGGTGAATGATGTTGAATATAACGGCGCGAGAACGCATTCTGCGCTTGCATATCACCAAATTGCCGGAGGGTCTATATATGGCGACCTCTGATGACGTGCAAGGATTGGTTGCCCAAGGCCGGACTGTTGCCGAGACAGTTGAGATCGCTCGCGATGTTGCCCGTAAGCTGCTTGAGGCCCAATCCAATCTGAAGCTACCCGAAATTGAAGAGAGTTTTGATCTATCAATTGTAATTGGGGGTTAAATGCATGGGTCGTTTGGCAGGCTTAAAATATCGACAGGTAGTCAAAAAACTCAAAGCTTTTGGTTTTGAGTTTTTCCGACATGCGGCAGGCAGTCACGAGATTTGGCACAATCCCAAATCTGGGAAATATACAACAATCCCAAACCATCCTGGTGATATGCCCGAAGGGACGTTACGGGCAATTTTGAAACAGGCGGGCGTTTCTCCACAAGATTTCCTAAAGAAATAACAATTTACAGTGGCGTTTCTAAAGCCCTCACATAATTCGCTCAGGTTTAATCATCCCCATGGCCGAATTGCTCAACAAATTTCTGAGCCCTGAGTCCATACCTTACGACCGGGTGGAATACACCCTACGCCCGCAAAAGCTGAGCAATTGGTTTGGGCAGAATTAGGTCAAATACCCATCATTGCCTATCCAGGGCACTTCGGGCACAGGCACCCTTCAGCACCTGTTGAGCTGCTTTGGATACAGGCAGAAATCTTAAAAACCCATTTATTGCACGGGCGACCCTATCTTATCAAAACGAAATCCCCCTATTATCCCTTAGCGGGTCGCCCCAATCAAAATGCTAGCTATCGTTTTTCCATCAAACAACAATACTGACACATGGGCGCCAATTCCGGTATCAACAGGCCAGAATCCATTTGGGGGATGAATTGGCCATAAAACTAGTTTGAAAAACCATATTGCAAGCTTTCCTGTTGTCTGTATAATTCATAGTAGTGGATGTTTTTGATGACTTGGATATTTCTTAATTCTTGGAACGCCCGCTTTGCAACAGGCGCAACACATTTTCTTTAGTCAATAATTCGGCCTCCTGGCGAGACTCAAGAAAAGGACGCACATCATCCAGTGCCTTGTCCCAAGAAATCATTTCAAGCCTGTTCTGTATAATCCCTTGCCAGTTTTCAATCGTCAGATCAGGCCCATCCCAGCCTGTTTGAGTAAGGGCGTTATTTAAAAGTGTCAGGTTAGGGCCTGGCCAATCACGCGCGCTTAAGTACCAGACCAGATCGTACAGGTCCCGGCCCTTGAGATAAGGGCGCTGCATAATAGCATGCAGCTTGCCGGCCAATAAAGAAGCCCGGTCATGATGCTGTAGATTCAACAAGACGTGCTTTCTGACCAGAGTGGTCTCCAAACCTGCGCCGTAGGGTGGATCGGTATCTACTTCAATTTTTACGCTCAAGACTTCATCCGGGTGTGGAGAAAGGTTTAGGTCGAATGGCAATCCCAGAAATCGTAGAAATGCATTGTGGACCGTCTTTTTGTCATTTAGCTTTACCGCAATATTGTAGTTCTGTGCTTTCAAATCCTGTTTAATTTTATTCAAGGTACGGCGGAAATCATACCCGTCCTTGTTCCCTTCAAGAGTGAAATCAAGATCTTCAGAAAAACGTGGCAAAGCGTATAGAAACCGTAAGGCTGTACCGCCATGAAAAGCCAGCGCTGTCATCCCCCCAGCCCGACCCAGACTTTGCAGGATCAGCGCTTGCAAATATTCACGGGCTAAATTGCTTGCTTCAATTGGTGATGTTGTCGGGTGAATGAGCGTCTTTAAGAATTCTTTCACATTATTTCCTCGTAGGTTTCTTGTTCCTGCAATACCAATTTCTCTATCAATCGCGCAACTCGCAGCCATTTTGGTTTTCCGGCGCGTTGGACGAATTTATTGAGCCGTCCGAGGTCAAAGGTTTCCAGATTTTTCAAGCGCAATTGGATCAGATAATCCTGCGAATCGGATTTGGGCGTGAGATGTGCCAGGTCGAGCAGGGCTTTCTCAGGTGTGGCAACAAAAGCGCGTTGTTCGTGCGGCAGATCCACGGATTGGTAGCCAAAGAAAAGATGAGCTGCCAGGTGGCGAAAAAAATACTTGTCCTGCCATTGCGTAGGGCTTAAGGTAGTAACGCTCAGGGTAATTGGAACATATTCGGGGATCAGACCATAAAAGGCCAAAGCGGATTGCCCGCTGACATAGGAACCGGTTACAAGGGTATTTGCGACTAGGAAAGGATGGGGCGTTACTTTTTGATAGGGTGCGGCCAGCGTATATACACCCCGCTTTAGTTGTTGGATGCGCCCGGCCTTGACCCACCGCGAAAGTTGACGACGTACATCATTAGGATTGACATCCCCTGTAAGCAGTAGTCCAGTCTCGAAAAGGGGTTGATCACTTACCTGGGTAATTAGATCACTAAATTTCATTGGCTTATTATGCCATAAATGGCAAATTATAACAATGAAAACTGATTAGGGGGGGTATTTGTTATTTTTCTTCTTTATATTGGACCCACCTATTAGTGATAACCCCAATGCTTTGCCCCCTAAATCGATTTACAATCTTAAACGCTTTAAGTCTTCATTTAAGGGGCTATAGGAAGACCCTGTTAATTTTCAATACCATGGCTACAGAAATACTGCCAGTGATCTTATTGGTTTGATTCTATTGCAATTGTAAATTGGATTTTTGCACCTTCTGGATTCAATTCGAATTGGCGGAGTTCCCCACTCTGCAATGAGATATATTCCTTGCAGATATAGCCAAACATTTCCAGTGAAATTTTGTCAAAACTTTCCTTTGTTTTTCCCGTCAAGTCTATTGTAAACAGCAAGCTATCCTTAATTTGGCCCACTTCAAGCGCTATATTGCCGCTGCCATCAGAATAGGCCGCCAAATAAGAGAACAAGCCATGCAGCACCCACTCCAAAAAACGTTTGTCCAATTTGGCTGAGAGCGCGGGCGAGGAGATCAAATAGGTTATCGGTATTTTCCCTGCGGGATTATTCTTTATCCACTTGGCGATCGATTTCTCTAAAAAGGGTTCTAATTCCAAATATTTTTTCTCGATATCTTGTTCCCCGCGATTTAGGCGCGCGATCTCAATCACGTTGTTGATCAGCGTCAGCGCACGCATACTACTGTTGAAAACAGTGGTTAGGTCTTCCTTTTGGACCTCGGTCAGGGGGCCGCTTTGCTCGTTCATCATAATTTTGGTAAAGCCCAAAATCAAGTTAAACGGTGAACGCAAATCATGGGCCCACTCTGATACTTTCTCTTCTATGTCTATTTGGGTAGGTATTTCGATATTGGTCTTCTCCATAATTTATCCTGTCAAAATTATATGTGATAAATGGTTATTCGGGAATAACAAATCTGATAAGGAATTCCTTATGTCATTACCCCGCCGAAGTGCGGCGGGGTTTTGAGCGTAGTGAGAAACCTTCACCTCGTTCATTAGATCTCTCCCGCAAGACGAGATGACGGGCCATATCGATGTGTTTTGAGAAGAGTTAGAACCTATCTTATCGCCTAATCCGTGGAAGAATCGACCGCTACGATTTTCGGCTCCCCTTTTCTGGGTGGCTGCACTCGAAAGATTTTAAACGCCCATTGAATCGCTGAACCCATTAAAAATACATGCACAATTGTCCCAATTCCGAACGGGCCTCCCAGCAGCCATCCGATAACCAGTACAAACGCCTCCATCATCCCGCGTGACAAACGTGTACTCGCCCCGGTCGTGCGCGTAATCGCCAGCATCATGCTGTCTCGTGGTCCGGCGCCGGCATTCACACCGATGTAAATTGCAGTCGCAGCACCTTGGACCAAAATGCCCACCAACAGCATCCCGACCTGCAGCGGCCAGTGTGCCTCAATGGATGGGATTACCCAAAGGGCCAAATTCAGCCAATTGCCTATGCTCAAAACGTTTGCCAAGGTTCCCCAGCCTATCTGCTCGCGCATAATCAACGCAATCACTAATACAACCAACCCGGTCAAGATGGTCAGAGTTCCAACCGACCACCCGCTAATATTTGAAAGTGCCACATCCAAAACCGCCCAGGTCCCGGTCCCCAAATTGGCGCGGATGGCCAACGCGATCGCTAGACCGTAAAGCAAAAACCCGATCTGAATCACAAAAAGGTCTCGTAGAAAGGTATTCCAACGGACAGGTTTTAGCATAAACCAGGATCATATCACGTGTGTTAGACTCAGTCCATGCATCAAAAATATGCTTTTCAGCCTGAAAAATTCACCAAACCTACCGATCCGTATGGATTTATTGAGTGCCTGAACTTATATTAAAATCTGGACGGGAAAAATCGCTCAAACGACGTCACCCATGGATCTTTTCAGGTGCGGTAGGTAGAGTGGAGGCAAACCCCGCTTCAGGTCAGACCGTCAAGCTGCTATCGCACAAAAACGAATTCTTGGCCCAGGCCGCATACTCCCCACACTCCCAAATTCGGGCCCGCGTTTGGACCTTTGACCAAGCCCAACAAGTGGACTCTGATTTCTTTCGGGCCCGCATTAAACGCTCTCTGGCCATGCGCCATTCGTTGGATGGTTCACGTGATTCAGATTCCTACCGCCTCATCCATGCCGAATCCGATGGTTTGCCCGGTCTGATCGTCGACCGTTACAACGACGTACTGGTTCTGCAATCTCTCACTGCGGGTTCCGAATATTGGAAGGATACCATTGCAGACATCTTGCTCGAAGAGACCGGCCTTGATACGATCTTCGAACGCTCTGACGCCGACGTGCGGGTACTCGAAGGCTTGGATAAGGTTGTCGGGCCCTTACGTGGTCCGGTCCCACCGGATCCATTCAGCATCAGCGAACACGGTTTGAAGTACAAAATAGACTTTGAAAAGGGCCACAAGACCGGCTTCTACCTCGATCAGCGCGAGAACCGCTTGAGAGTCCGCGCATTTTCCAAAGACCGAGACGTGTTGGATTGTTTTTGTTACACAGGCGGATTCACGCTCAACGTATTGGAAGGAGGCGCCAAATCGGTCGTCTCAATAGATTCATCGGTTGAGGCCCTCTCAATGGGCCCTGAAAACGTCAAAAATAACGGTCAGCAATCAGAAAGGGTGGAGTGGCGCGCGGGGGATGTCTTCCAAGAGTTGCGAAAATTTCGAGACGAGCGTCGCTCCTTCGATCTGATCATCCTTGATCCACCAAAGTTTGCGCCCACCTCCGCCCAGGCCAGGAAGGCCTCCCGCGGATATAAAGATATCAATTTATTGGCCTTCAAACTGCTGCGGCCGGGCGGTATTTTGGTCACCTTTTCGTGTTCCGGTGGCGTGGATGCGGCCCTGTTCCAAAAAATTGTTGCTGGTGCCGCTCTTGATGCCGAGGTGGATATCCAGATCGTAGAATATTTATCTCAGGGGCCCGACCACCCTGTCGCCATAAATTTCCCCGAAGGCGCGTACTTAAAGGGATTGGTTTGTTATCGGAATTAAAATGATGTCGGGGCGACCCGTCATGATTTATCTGGTATTACTTTTCTTAAATATAATTAATGTATAACTATAAAGTTAATAAAATTTTAGAGGGTCGCCCTTTTAGCAAGTCAGGCTCTAGTTGCATTATTGCCATACAGGGATGTCCTTAGACTCTAGATTCCAATTTAGCGGATTGTCTATGATGTATCGATGAATCCGGTTTAGATCATCATCGTCAAGAATAATGTGATCATGATAATTCCGCTGCCAGATAGGGGATTTATTCAGCTCAGTGTTTTTCCAAATCTGTTTTGTTACTCTCGATTTTAATTGACCAACAATAGCACCAAGAGATTGTGGTTTTGGCCCGTTAGGCATAGACGACTCATCATTGTTCTCAGGCGGTCTTGCCCGCATTGACCGCGGAATGTCCTTGATAATTAATATCCCATGGAAATGAGTTGGCATAACAATGTGTGTTCCCAATTCAATAAATGTAAATCTCCTAGGTAATCGTTCCCATTCCCGGTCAAGGATTTGACCATTTTTATTCAAATGCATTTCCCCATCAACTACCTCTCCGAATAAATAATCCCGTCGATGTGTGACCATCGTTACAAAATAGGCACCTGGTCTTGTGTAATCATAACCAGGTGCACGGGTAGACTGTCTGTGATGGGTTTTTGGATCGAAATTGGATGGCATGGTTTTAATATTGACAAGGTCTCAGTTAATACCAGCGTAGTTGCTGGTATTAACTGAGACCTAACTATATTTGGGGAATTTGTTAATATCTTAGAGGGTTGTCCGTCCTGGCCTAATCATCACCCAGTGTAGCGATTCCCCTAAGCAACCCAACAATCAAAGCCCCGAGTTTTAATCGTTCCCCCGGTTTAAGTGTCAGCTCACTCTCATTTTTCTCAGCGCTTCGTTGGAGCAACATAGCAGCCACCAGTCCAATAATTGCACCGAAGATGGCGCCCATAATTAAGGTATTTTTTTTATTCTCCATAACGCTTTTCCTTGAAGCTGTCTGCTTAAATCCTTAGAGTGCGAATGATCATAACCAGCGCTGAAAAAACCCTTTCAGCTTATTTGAAACATCTTCTACAAATTGAAATGGTTTGGCCGCCATGTTAGTGAACCGCTGGGTTATCTCTGCAACTTTGTATATGAAGTTCTGGGCCTTAAAAGTTTGGGGTGGGATGTAATGCAGAACCTCGGCCAACATGTATGTGAGACTGGCCAGGATTATAAGAACAACCAAGCCTATGGCCAAAATCGGGAGCACCAGCCAGATGATCGAGATTGCAGTCCATCGAGTCGGATCCAAGCCTTCAGCAAACGTGGCCTTCCCAGCCAAGACCGCTACCCCAACGACGAGCATTAGCGTAAGAAAAATGGGTGTGAATATTTGGGTCCAAACTTGGCGGCGATGTTTTTTATACGAGAGGTGATTTTCGGGTGGGGTTGTAGTCATTTTGCCTATTTTAACATAAATCCCACTTTAGCTCTAACGATAACTTTTTGATGACCCCGTGTTATTTCCCCGCCGAAGTGCGGCGGGGTTTCGAGCTGAGCTAAAATTCTTGGTTTTGGTATTAATTCGTTGGTCAAATGGACAAAAGGATTTTGGAGGTGCCAATGTTTGCTACGGCAACACGAAGAATAGTTTGTAACCGCCCTTAACGCACAGGACGGCCCGGTATGCCTCGCCCAGACACATACCGACCGCCCCCGGCAATTGGGATGAGTCGACCTGTCGGTAATCCCTAAATGGATAGATTTAGGAGTTTACCGCCGCCTTCTTAAGAAAGTAGGAATATCAAGATCCTCATTGTTCACCGAGGCAGGCATAGCTGCGTTCGATTTGATCTTTGTCTTCAGATCAGCTTCAATACTGACCGACTCGCGCGGATTGTCGAAACTTATTTCTCGTTTTTCTGCAATTTGGGGTGAGTGCCGTTCTAACACCCGGCGCGGTATACCGCTGCGCTCGAAGCCCGTTGCGATAACGGTAATGCGAATTTCGTCGCCGATATTCGGGTCGATGACTGCCCCAAAGATCATGTTGACGTCCGGATGTGCCGTTTCGCGGATAATGGCAGCTGCTTGATTAACCTCGAACAACGTCATATCTGGGCCGCCGGTCACGCTAAACAGCACCCCGCGCGCGCCGTCAATGGTGATATCCAGCAATTTACTGGAGATAGCCTGCTCTGCCGCGATCTTAGCCCGGTCTTCACCGCTTCCGGTGCCAACCGCCATCAAAGCCGCGCCACCTTCCGACATGATCGATTTCACGTCTGCGAAATCTAGGTTTATCAAGCCAGGGATGGTGATTAGTTCCGAAATACCTTGGACGCCCTGATGTAAGGCGTCATCAGCCAGCCGGAAGGAGTCTTGCAGGCTGGAACGTTTGTCCGATATTTGTAGTAGGCGGTCATTGGGGATGGCAATCAAGGTATGTGCATATGCCTTGAATTTCTCAATTCCTGATTCGGATGAGCGTGAGCGCTTCGCACCTTCAAAAGTGAATGGGCGCGTGACTATCCCAATCGTCAGAGCGCCACATTCTTTAGCGATCTGAGCAACAATAGGGGCCGCTCCAGTACCTGTGCCGCCGCCCATTCCAGCAGTGATGAAGACCATATCAGAGCCTTTGAGCACGTTATACAATTCATCTGATGATTCTTCTGCAGCCTTTCGCCCAATTTCCGGGTCACCACCTGCGCCCAGCCCACGGGTGAGCTTATCACCTATGCGGATTCGGGTGCCGGCTTTTGAGAGCGTCAAGGCTTGGGCATCAGTGTTGATGGCGATGAATTCAACACCTTTGATGCCTTCTTCTATCATTCGATTTACGGCGTTTGAGCCTCCGCCACCTACACCAATGATTAGGATGCGGGCGAAGGTCTCCCTCGCTTGATTTTTATTGGCCGATTCCATTTTGTTCCTCCATGTAATATCTATCCATATTATTCGTTATGTTTGCTGAATTAGGGAATTAACCTATTCCACCATTTTTTTATAAAACCAAAGTCAATATTTTTCTCTCCTTTTGTGCGTTTTTTTCTGGGCCTGATATCATGGGTGTGCATTGTAAGAGCCCAGTGTAATAAACCTACACTTGTTGAATAAGCCGGCGAATTGAGATTGTCGACCAGACCAACCAAGTTCTCTGGCCTAGCAGTCCGGACCGGTAAATTGAGCACTTTATTGGCGATGCGCTGGATACCGGGCAGGCTGCTCGAGCCTCCTGTGAGAACCAGCCCCGCGGGAAGTAGGCCGTCATAGCCAGAGCGTTTTATCTCCTGTTGGGTCAAGCGGAATATTTCATCAACACGGGCTTCAATAATGTGCGCCAGATCCTGGCGATTGATTTGGACTGTACTCGACTCACCAAACGGCCGGATACTGAAATATTCATCGGCTCCAACATCCCCACGCACTGCATTCCCTTTTTGTATTTTTACATCTTCCGCTTGGGCAACCGGCAATCGTAAGCCATGCGCCACATCTTGTGTTACGTGGTTACCACCAACCGCCAATACCATCGTATGCCACACATCTCCATTGACATAGATCGCCAGGTCTGTGGTGCCACCGCCGATGTCGATGACGGCCACACCCATCTGACGTTCTTGTTCGGTGAGCACAACTTCTGCAGAGGCCAATGGATTCAATACAAATTGCAGGATGTCGACATTTGCCGCTTCGACACACTTACGCAAGTTGTCGACCGTTGTGTTTGCTGCCGTTATAATGTGCGCCTCTACTTCCAAATTGTATCCATGCATTCCAACCGGCGTGCGGATGCCCTCCTGGCCGTCTACCGCAAATCCGCGTTGGATAACATGGATGATCTCGCGGTCGTGTGGAATAGCCACTGCTCGGGCTTGATCGAGCACGCGCAAAACGTCATACTCTTCGATGACAGAATTGCTAATACCCACCGAGCCACGGCTGTTGATTGAGGCAACATGCGCGCCGGCCATGCTGACCAAGGCATTGGTGATTTCAAGGCCAGAAGTGCTTTCGGCGCTTTTCACGGAGCGTGAGATGGCTTGTGCCGCTGTCTCTATGTCGATAATCGTGCCTTTCTTGATTCCTTCGGAGGGCTCGATTCCAACACCTAATATGCGGATAGCATTGTCATCCTCAATCCGCCCGACGAGGGTGCATACTTTGGTAGTGCCTACGTCAATTCCTACAACAATTTCTTCCATAATTGCTATTGTTCTTCTGCCTTTAATTGCTCCAACCTATAATAGGGAGCACTTGGATAAGCTACATTAATTAGTGTGGGCCGGATGCCACGATTTGAGAGCCAGGTTACCATTGCTTTATAAATAAGCACTTTGTCATCCACATCAATATCACTGTGTCCAAAAACTGCTTGCCAACCGCGACCATCTGTCCAACTTAGGCCGCTGAGCGGGTCATACAATATTGTTGTTCCCAGTGGGATGTGAGGCGCTAATGCAATTAGCGAATTCACTATATTTTCGGGGATAAATGGCGTGGGAGTCACTCGATCTTCCACAACTAGGGCCATTGCCGGGGGCTCTCCCAAAGCCTGGACAGTTATTAACCCAGAGACCTCACCGCGAGGTTGAAAGGCTATGCCGCTTTCGTCGATCCAGGTGTAGCCACCAGCTTGCTGCCATAAAATAATTGGTTGTCGTTCCGTCACGTTGACAGTAACCAAATTGGGCAAGGAAACTCTCACCTCAACGGTAGCAAGCTCGGGGTAGTTTCGAAGCGTTTGCACTTCGATTTGGTCCGGTGTGAGCATAAAAATCGGAAATCCGTTCAAGCCCAACACACTGTTGATCTCATCCGCTGAAATACGATGATTGCCCTTTACTTGCGCGGTATTAACGCGGAATTCGGGTCGCATCCAGGCCAAGTATAGACCGGCTCCGAAGAAAATCACCAGCAGGAAGGACAACGGCCGCCATCCAAAATGAAATTTGAGGCGTGGCAACAGCCGAATTTTGATATGTGGTCGGCTGAATACAGCGTTATAACGACGGTTCCGTGCCCTGGCTTTTCTGTGGTGATCAAGGGCTGCGTCATTTAAAACGCCACGGGTGGTAATCGGCGGCAATTGATGGCTGCTATGCTTGCTTTTCGACCTGGATTTTCTCTTCTGCTGGCGTGGATCAAATTGCTTTTGCGCGAGTCGCCGTTTTCGCAGGGTCTCAGAGCGTGTGAGTTTCTTTCTCTGGCTCATTGATCACTCCGAAAGGTATGTTTGGTGCGGCTGCGCTCTGCTTTGCGCTCGAGCGCCAGGTCGATCAGCCGATCAATCAATTTGTCGTAGGTTAACCCGGAGGCATCCCAAAGTTTGGGGTACATGCTGATCTGTGTAAATCCGGGAATGGTGTTGATTTCATTCAAGTAAATCTTCTCGGTGTCTTTATCGAGTAGGAAATCAACGCGCGCCATGCCGGCACAATCGATAGCCTTATAGGCCCGGATAGCTATTTCGCGAATCTCTTCCTTCAATTCATCAGATATTGGGGCAGGGATAATTAACACGGAGCTGCCATCCACATACTTGGATTCGTAAGAATAGAACTCACGGCTGGGTTCGACTTCTCCGGGTATGGAGGCTTGGGGTTTGGCATTTCCTAGGATACTGATTTCGATCTCACGGACATTACTAATGCCACGCTGAATAAGCACGCGCCGGTCATAATCGGCCGCTTCGATCAGCCCTTGACCCAAATCGGAGCGATTTTTGCACTTGGAGATACCTACCGACGAGCCCAAATTGGCCGGTTTGATAAAGAGCGGATACTCGCTAAGGGCTTCAGCCTGAGCGATTACCGCATCCAAATCAGCCTCGATCTCATCTCGTGAGACTACCAGGGTCGCTACTACCAGAATGTCGTTGCTGAGCATGACATCTTTAAATATGCCTTTGTCCATTGCGACTGCAGCGCCAACAACTCCGGCACCAACGTAAGCGACATCAGCCATTTCTAGCAAGCCCTGCATGCTACCGTCCTCGGAAAACGTGCCATGCATAACCGGGAAGAAGACATCGATATCCGTTAATTTGGTGTATTCCGAATTTTTCAACACAAAAAGACCAGCCTCAGATGGATCGGTTGACAAAATAACTTGCTGCAAGTCATCGGTATTTCCTTTTTCAAGAGCGCCGATGGCATCCGGGCCGGTGTACCAGCGCCCGTCTAAGGTGATCCCAACTTGGGTCACATCGTAGCGCTTCTGATTTAGCATGGACAGCACCGAGCGCGCGGACATAAGCGATACATCATGTTCGCCCGAACGGCCTCCGAATAGAACTGCCAAATTAATTTTGCTATCGGTGCTTTCCATTCCTTACCATTCTCCGATCAACTCTATTTCTGTTTCCAAGGCTATGTTGAATTTCTCGGCAACCGTCTTTTGTGCCAGAAATAGCAAAGCGCGGATATCTTCGGCTTTTGTTTCGTGATGGTTGATGAAAAAATTAGCGTGTACCTGGCTGATTTCAGCGGCCCCAATACGTTTGCCTTTCAATCCTGCTGCTTCGATCAGTCGGCCGGCATAGTCACCTGGTGGATTTTTGAACATAGAACCCATGCTGGCGCCGGGCGGTTGCGAAGATTTTCGAAGACCGCTGAGCTCCCTGATCTTGGCGGAGACGGTCGACTGCTCGCTGTGGGCCAAGCGCATTTCAGCTGAGAGCACAACGACCCTACCTTTTCCCTGTTTCAAAACCGAGTTGCGGTAGCTATACTCAAATTTTTCAACAGGCCAGATTTCGCGGCCAGACTTTGTGAGTAATTCGGTGGATATGAGGCTATCTGCCACAACTCCGCCAAATGCACCTGCGTTTCCATAGATAGCCCCACCAATGGTCCCCGGGACAGCTGCGGCCCACTCCAGACCAGTCAATCCATGGGTAGCGGTTCGGCGCGCAAGATTTGCAAAACCTGTGCCCGATTCAGCTTTGACCTTGGGATTTTCCCCTTTATCAAAGTGAACCGACTTTGCTTTATTTAAGACTACTACTCCGCGTATGCCTTTATCACTGACCAGAACATTTGAGCCGGCCCCCAAAATCTCATACGGGACGTCTAATTCCCACAATCGGGATACCGTTTCGGCGAGGTCTTCGGCCGAATTGACACTGATCAATCCATCCGCTGGGCCGCCAATACGCGCACTGGTATACGGTGCTAGGATCACGTTTTCTTTCAGCCTGGTGCCAAAAGCGGCTTGCAGGCTGGGGATGGGTAGCGTTTTGGTCATTAACATTGCTCTATTTATGCTTGTCTTGTAGCGGTCTTATCCTTTTGTGCTCAACTTATCAATAATTCGGTGAAGCGTATCTTCACTCACTACTTGATCAATCCTTTTTTCTTTTCGATTATCCTGTTTGTTTTTAGAAAGCGACTTCTCATCAATTAAAACCATTTTCAATTTGGGCAGGAATATGGTCTCAGATTCGAACGTTCGATTTTTCTTCACTTTTGGCATAATTTCCTACCTTTCCTGTAGGCCGGCCAGCACATCGGTGCTGATTTGGTCTGCGTCTCCAGCTGAAAGCACCAACAATACATCTTCGCTTTGGAGCAATTTAATTAAGTGTTGGCTAATTTCTTCCAGAGTGGCTATAAAGCGAGCAGAGGGGTGCGGCATGGCGCTGACAATCTCTGCTGAGGAAAATTCTTCTTTAGGTTCCCGTGCTGCATAAACTTCGCTGACAATTACTTTGTCTGCGTCTTTGAAGGCGCGGCTAAAATCAAGGAAGAATTCTTTTGTCCGCGAATAGGTGTGGGGCTGCCAAACAGCCCAAATCTGCCGTTTGGGATAGCGAGCCCTTGCTCCGGACAAGGTAGCGGTTATTTCGGTAGGATGATGCGCATAGTCATCGATCACTGTTATGCCATCCACTTCACCGCGGACTTCGAAGCGACGACTGGTGCCGATAAATTTTGCCAAGGCTTTGGCCGCTTGTTGGGGTGATAAGCCCAGCAAGCCAACGATTGCCAGGGCTGCCAAGGCATTGCGGACATTGTGTTCACCTGGAACTTGCAAATCTACCTTGATGGAAGAAAGATCACTATTCAAATTTGAGGCGACCTCGAAGCTAAATCCGCCGAGGGAATTTGGCCTAAGTCCACGTGCCTGAACCCAAGTTGGGCTGTTTATGGTTTTTTCACCCGGGAGGCTGTAGCCTACAACAGCGATCTCAGCTTTGCGGGCATGGTTGATGAGTGAATTTGCGCCGCTATCATCAGCACAAACTACCAAGGTACCATCGGCCGGCAATAAATCCACAAATTCTTCGAAAGCAGCGTACATATCTTCGTATGTGGGATAAAAATCGGGATGGTCATATTCTATATTTGTAACGATTGCAATGTGTGGCTTTAAGCCTAGGAACATCCGGTCATATTCGTCCGCCTCAATAATGAATGCCTTTCCTTTGCCTGCCCTGGCATTTACACCAAGATTGCTCATGATACTTCCAACAATAAAGGACGGATTGCGATTAAGTTCAATTAATATCCAGGCGATCATCGCGGTTGTAGTGGTCTTGCCATGTGTGCCGGCCACTGCAATTCCAGTTTTGTCCGCCATGAGTTCACCGAGAAAATCTGAACGCTTATACACATTGATGTTTGCGGTCTGCGCGGCTACAACTTCCTCATTGTCGTCGGGAATGGCAGATGATCGCACGACCCAGTCTGCTCCGCCAATATTGCGCGGATGGTGACCGATGTACACTGTGGCGCCGGCTTTCTGCAAATCAGCAGCAAAAGGGGTCAGCTCACGGTCTGAACCCGTGACTATATCCCCGCGCTCCAGAAGGAGCCGGGCAATTGCGGAAAGTCCGCTGCCCCCGATGCCAATGAAATGAACCTTAGCCATAATTAGATAAATACAACAATTACGAATATGAAGGAAATCAAAACAGCGAAATAAATACCCGGTTCACCCAGTACGTGGGGTGGCATCCAATTCATCATGGTTTCGACATTCTCTAATATGCTGCCGGTCGGTGGGCTGATAATCTCCGGATAAGGATAGCTTGCATCGTGCAGGTAAAAAATAATGGTGCCGGCGATCAAGTAACCGTTGATGGCACCCATGAAGATACCAAACAGTGTATCTTGCAGGCGCTCTCGGGCTGCACGCGCGGCCAACCTGGCTATACTGACTACCGTCTGGTAGCCAAAAAAGACCAGGGTAATAACGACCATCGACCGGATCCAGAATAAGGATGAACTATCAGCATCTAATACCTCCACAAGTGGGATATATCGTCGGAGCACATGGTTCGTAGTCAAGGCCAAAATTACGCTAAAGCTCACCAAAAGTTCTTTGGCCCAACCGCGCATCGCACCGACAACGGAAAACAATACTACGTACATCCAGAATATATAAATAATACTCATCATAGGCTTTTTTCTCCGGCCAGTTCCAAAAGGTGACTGGCAATTGCACGGGCAGCGTCAGGTTTTGACACCTTGCGCATAGCCATTTGCATACTTTTTCGTTTACCGTTATTTTTAAGTAGATCTTTAACTGTAGTTAATAATTCACTTTTTAGTTGACTGTCATCTAAAGTCACTGCCGCACCATGTTGGGCCAGAAAATCGGCATTTACTTTCTGATAACGCCAGGCGTGTGGATATGGGACCAAGACCGCCGGTAATGCAAAGTAAGGATACTCACCCAGGCTGGAGGCACCCGCACGGGAGACCACCAGATCTGCAGCTGCTAACGCCTTGCCCATCTCGTGTAGATACGGAAATGTGTGATAGCGCTTCTTCTGGACGGAACTCAGCCTTGCTGCCGCTTTTTCGATCATTTCCCAATCCAATTTTCCGCTGATATGAATCACTTCGGCCAGATCCAGTAACTCAGGGAGCATAGACAGTACCGCATTATTAATCGAGCGGGCACCCTTGCTCCCTCCAAAAACCAAAAGCGTGGGCTTGTCGCTGGTAAGCCCTAAAGCGGAGCGAGCCTTGGTCCGGTTCCAGGACGAAATTTCTGACCGAAGCGGATAGCCTGTTACAACCGCGTTTTTCTTAAAATAACGCCTGGAGTCCGAAGCGGTTAACGCAATTTTGTCTGCAAAGCGCGCGCTGACTTTGAGCGCCAATCCCGGTTCGATGTCAGGCACGTACAGCAGAATTGGAATTCTCCGCCCTGCCACAGCCATAGGCACTGCTAGATACCCGCCTGTGAAGAAAAGGACATCTGGACGGAAATCATTCAAAATGCGCTTGGAAGTCGAAACACCGCGCGCGAGCTTAGCAAGATTTCCTGGCAAGGTACGCAATCCAACTCCATGCACTCCAGCCGCGGGAATTGAACGGTAAGAAATACCTGCGCGTTCTACCAAGTCCGCCTCCATCCCAGCTTCGCCTCCAATCCAGAGTGTTTCCACATTCGTCCTTTCAGATATGAGCGCATTATGAACGGCCAGAGCGGGATACACGCCGCCTCCGGTTCCGCCAGCGCAAATCAACAACCGCACCGAAAGACCTCCAGTCATTTTCACTATTCTCAGACCTGCTCGTATGTTTTGAAATATTCAACAAAATTCCAATAGCCGCAAGTGAGACCACCAAATTAGAGCCACCTGCACTGATAAAGGGCAAGGCGTTGCCTGCGAAAGGCATCAGCCCGACCATAACAGACATGTTAATCAGTGCCTCAAGCGCAATCCATAATGTCATACTAGAAGCAAGCAATGTTCCAAACATATCGGGAGCCCGGCGTGCGATCGTCATTCCTCGCCACACGAAGGCCGAATACAATAATATTAATATTGTTGAACCGACCAGACCTAATTCCTCTGTGATAACTGCGAAAATACTGTCCGTGGGAGGCACTGGCAGGCCAAGCAGCTTGGTTTCACTGCGTCCAATCCCGGTTCCAAAAACTCCGCCATTGACAATTGCTTCAAAGGAACGCCGTACGTGGTAAGAGGCTTTCGTTGGATCTTGGATGCCGGTCACAAAATCTGTTACGCGCTCTTGACCAGTTGCGCTGAATTGGACCACCAGCCATCCCCCAATTAGGGCTATGAACATAAGCAAAGTGATCTGTTTGAGATCACCTCCTGCTAAAAAGAACAATAGGCCACCCAATATGAGCACCGTCCCGGCGGCACTAATATCAGGTTGTAGATATATCAAGCCTCCAATAATTCCTAGGATCATTCCCAATGGAATCAGGCCAAATTGAACATCTTGTAAGGACTGGCGTTTGGAATACAACCAAACGGACAAATATATGATCAATACCAGTTTTGCCAACTCTGACGGCTGCACTGATCCATCGAAAAATGAGCGCTTGGTATCAAATCGAATTTCACTGAACATCAACACACTAATTAGCAAAATGATGGTTAATGCCATCACAATCAATATAAGCTTACGCCAGTGGTGGTAATCAAGCCGAGAAAGAAAAAATGCTACAGCAATCCCAATTGCCATCCATAGCATCTGACGGTTAAACATTTGGACCGGGTTATCGAATGCATCCAAGGAAAAATCCCAAGAGGCAGAATAAAGCATGATCAGGCCAAATACCAGCAACGCGAACACGGTAAGTAGCAATGGAATATCAGAGCCACGCGACGGCCTAGCCGCTTTGCTAGACCGGCTTAGAACTCGATTATTGTTGTTTGTTACGAAAGTTCCTGTACCCATTTCTTAAAACAATCTCCTCGGTTGGCGAAATCGCTAAATTGGTCAAAGCTGGTGCCGCCTGGCGAAAGCAGGACAACATCCCCGGATGCAGCCATTTCGGCTGCCTGACGGATGGCATCCTGAAGTTCTTCACTGCGCTGGAGGCTGAAAGGCCGCTTCCTTCCCGACCCAGGATTGCCTATTGCACTTAGTATTTTTTCTGCGGCCTCACCAAATACCACTACATGATCGACCCGTTCTCGTATCAACTCTGCTAATTTATCCCAAGCTAGGTCTTTGTCTTTACCACCAAGCATCAAAATGATGGGCTCGTCGAACGAACGGATAGCTGCTTGGGTACGTTCTGGAGTGGTGGCGGTCGAGTCGTTGAACCATTTCACACCACCCATCTCGCGCACAAATTCCAGGCGGTGGGGGATACCATGAAAATTATCAATCGCCTCCACCATCGTATTTAGAGTGAGCCCAGCGGCATAGCCGATTATTATCGCAGCCAATATATTCAGGCGATTATGGTCACCCCGCAGATGGATTGTGTCTTGGACGGGCAGCTGCATGTATTTTGCTCCATCCCGTAGGTAGTACGAACCCTCACTCACAACCATCCCTGAATGCTCCTTAGGCAAATCACTAAACCCGAAGGAATAAAGCTTGCCATTAACGTGCTCGCGTAAATCCCAAGCTCCTGGATCATCTCGCCCTAGAATCGCTACGTCGTCTTTGCTTTGGTAGCTCAGAATGCGTTCTTTTGCAGCCGTATAAGCTTCCATAGTCCCGTGACGATCGAGGTGGTTGGGAGTGATATTCAGAATAGAGGCTATATTGGGCGAAATGCTCATTTGGTCAAGTTGAAAGCTGGAAATTTCTAGTATTGCCAGGTCATTCGGGCGCATATCGTCTACATAATTAATTAGCGGATCTCCGATGTTGCCACCCACGAAAACGGACGGTGGACGGTTGAGGCTAGACGAAGAGTTGCCGTTTGGTGGGGATCCAGAATCCAGCCTCGATTTTGCGGTTTTTGCCATATCGGCCACTAACGCTGTCGTTGTAGTTTTTCCGGATGAGCCAGTAATACCCACGGTTCTGCATGGAGTAACTTCCATGAAGATTTGTGTGTCGTTTGAGAGCGGAATACCGCGTTTTTGCGCTTCGACAATGATGGGAATTGTCAAAGGAATACCGCCTGAGATGCAAAGGACATCGGTATCATCCAGCAAGGCTAACGGGTGACCGCTCGTTATCCAGTTGATCGGGAACCCGGCCAAAGATTGGCGAGCAGGCTCGAGCTCAGTCTCGCTGCGAATATCTGATAGGGTGACATGCGCGCCATGCTTTGTTAACCAACGCGCTAAGGCCTGCCCCTGACGGGCAGCTCCTAGTATGAGTACGCGGCGGCCTTTCCAATCAGTCATCATTACACCAGAGTAAATCCAACCCCAAGCATGGCGGCTAACAG
>JASJYH010000048.1 GCA_030123675.1 Anaerolineae bacterium
GCCTTCGCCATTTTTGCATATTCCGCTGGGTCATCTAACAGGCGTGTTGCTTCTGATACGATAGTATCAATTTCTGTTCCCACCAGCTTTAATGTGCCTGCTTCAATCCCCTCCGGCCTTTCCGTCACTTCTCGTAAAACAAGCACCGGAATTCCAAATGCCGGCGCTTCTTCTTGAATACCGCCCGAATCGGTCAGGATTATTTTCGCTGCTTTCATTAAATGGACCAGCGGTAGATAATCTAAGGGCGGTAATAATGTAATATGGGCTACCTTTGTCAAAATTCGATGAACAGGTTTATGCACATGCGGGTTAAGATGCACAGGATATATGATCTCCACGTCACCCCGTTTTGCCAAATCTTTAAGGGCCATGCATATATTTTCCAGCGGCTGGCCAAAGTTTTCCCGTCGGTGGGCCGTTACGAGGATTAATTTCTTATCGGCCATTTTGTTTTGGGGAGAAGTCTGCAACCCTAAATCATGAAATATATTTATTACTTCCTTAGGCATAGCTTGCTCGGCGACAAAATGCAGCGCATCAATAACCGGGTTTCCGGTTAGTGCAATCGCTGATTCAGGAGTGCCTTCACGCATCAAATTTTCTTTTGCCTTTTGTGTAGGAGCAAAGTGCAAGTCGGCAACAACCCCGGCCACGCGCCGGTTGATTTCTTCTGGGAAGGGTTGCCACTTGTCATGTGTACGTAACCCAGCTTCGACATGGCCCACTTTGATGCGGTGGTAATAGGCCAATAAAGAGCTGATTGCAACCGTAGTGGTATCGCCCTGAACCAAGACCCATTCTGGCTGAAATTCTTTCAAGATTGGATCAAGGTGGGTAAATATGGTGGCGCTTAAATTAGATAGGGATTGATCCTCGCGCATCAAATCCAGGTCATAATTCGGTTGGATCTTAAATAAATTCAGGACTTGGTCAAGCATCTGACGATGTTGGGCCGTGACACAAACCCGAGAATCGATACCTTCGGTTTGGGATAATCGTTGTACCACCGGACCCATTTTGACAGCCTCAGGCCGGGTACCAAAAACAGAAAGGATTTTCATTTATTTTATTCTGGGGCACGCTTGTTTCACAGTTTGTTCGCACCCAGCCTGTATACTTGAAAACCCGCTTGGTTCCAGGCGTTAAAATCCCAGGTGTTGACGGTATCGATAATTAATCGAGTTAAGGTCATTTTCTCAATTTCGGATGGTTTAATATCTTTAAATTGTTTATGACGTACGAGCACCAAAATGGCATCGCTGTCTTTGACCGCATCTTCAAGTGTTTCTGACATGGTGATTCCTGAGCTGCCCTGGGGTTTAAATGGTTCGAATGCGCGAATTTCTGCGCCGGCGTCACTCAGAAGCTTCACTACTTCGACTGCTGGACTCTCTCGTAAATCATCCACATCCGGCTTATAGGCCAGGCCAAGTACAGCGATTTTCTTGCCCTTCAAGGCTCCCAAAGCCTTTTGGACAAGCGCCATAACGAAGTGGGGCTGCTCGTCATTTACTTTTCGGGCCGTGTAAATTAACGGAGTAAGATCTGGCGCGCCTTCGACAAAAAACCAGGGATCTACACTGATGCAATGGCCCCCAACTCCCACCCCGGGTGTGAGGATATTGATGCGTGGATGCAAATTGGCAAGCTTAATCGCTTCCCACACATCCACCCCAAATCGATCAGAAAGGCGTGCGAACTCATTAGCCACGGCAATGTTGATATCTCGGGATGTATTTTCCATCAATTTGACCATCTCGGCCGTGGTAGCGTCGGTCTGTATGATTTCTCCCTCTACGAAGGTTTCGTATAACTCTGCCCCTACTTGCGCGGATTCAGGTGTCACGCCCCCGATAACGCGAGCGTTTTCAATCAACTCACGTAATATTTGGCCGGGCAACACCCGTTCGGGAGAGTACGAAAGATAGAAATCGGTACCAGCCTTGAGCCCCGAACGCTCGAGGATCGGTTTAAGCAAGTCAACGGTTGTGCGCGGTGGTGAAGTCGATTCGAGTACAACTAAGTTGCCTTCCTTTAAATATGGAACAATGGCCTCGGCAGCGGAAGTCACAGCGCGCATGTCCGCCAGTTTGTACGGCTCCTCATTGTATTCGCCGGTTTTGTCTTCGTAAAACGGTGTCGGGACAGCGATCAAAAAGGCGTCAGCAGCTTCTGGTTGGTTTGAAACTGTTAATTTTTCGGATTTCAAGGCTGCTTCAACCAGAGTACGCAGCCCGGGCTCATGGATATGAATACCGCCGTTTTTGAGGGTCTCGAGCACTCGCTGATTGACATCCACCCCAACGACCTGGATACCATGGGTTGCAAATGTGCTGGCTGTTGGCAATCCAATATAGCCAAGACCCAGAACACAAATTTTTTGAAATTTCACGTATTCTCCTTGCGTGGAGTATTTTTCAGAGACCCAGGTATTATACAACTATCCCACAATCCGGACCCTTTCATCGCAATACCATTGGGGATACCCTTGCGGTATGAACTCACTACGTATCTTTACCACTACCCAATTTAATCAGTGTGAAATGTGGGATTTTGTGAAACCCGAATTTTTCCAACTTAAACCAGTCTGGATGTAAATTATATATACTGTTATTGTTGTATAATGAAATTGGAGGAAAGATGGACTTCCTGCTTGACCCCAATCTAGCGTACTTATTTTTATTAGTAGGCCTTCTACTCGGCCTGATGGCTCTCGTCACGCCCGGTACCGGTGTATTTGAAGTGGGTGCCTTGTTTAGCCTGGCGCTGGCCGGGTATGCGGTTTACAATCTTTTGTTCAATTTGTGGGCTCTCATTGTTCTGGTTTTGAGTATTATCCCCTTTGTTTATGCTATCCAAAAACCAAACCGCGAACGCTATCTGGCGCTCTCGATCCTGGGCCTGGTGGTTGGTTCGGTATACCTTTTTGCATCGGATAAGTGGTGGCAACCGTCGGTCAACCCGATATTAGCGCTTATCTCGTCTATTTTATACGCTGGGTTGTTATGGATTGTGATAAAAAAGACCTTGCAGGCCTCGCACTCACGCCCCTCGCATGATCTTTCCGTTTTGATCGGACAGATTGGTGAGGCCAAAACACGTATATATAAGGAGGGCACTGTTCAGGTTGAAGGAGAATTGTGGAGTGCACATAGTCAAAATAGCATACCGCCTGGAAGCCTGATCAAAGTAGTTGCGAGGGAAGGATTTGTATTGGTCGTGGAGAAATCTTCCGACTCGAAATAATCTATATTAATTTTCATTCAATAGGAGTAAACATTATGGAAGGAATAGGAATAGGTACCATACTCTGCTTCTCTATCGGCGGATTGGTTTTAGGAGGAATCTTTATTTCCCAGGTGATCAAGGTCGTACCGGAATATATGCGGCTGATCGTATTCCGTTTAGGACGCTGTATTGGTGAGAAGGGGCCCGGATTGGTGTTCCTCATACCGGGAATAGATCGCTCCGTCAGAGTTGACTTGCGTGAAGCGGTGCGTGAAATCCCGCATCAAACATCTATTACCAAAGATAACGCCAGCATTTCAGTCGACTTCCTCTGGTATTTTAAAATTCTCGACCCGACCGAATCTGTGCTTGCTGTAGGTGATTTTGAAGCTGCAGCTCAAGGTATGGCCACTACTACTTTGCGGGCTGTTATCGGGGGTATGCCCTTGGATGATGTGCTTTCCGAGCGCGAAAAGATAAACGCGATGCTGCGCACCCGTCTGGACGAAGTCACTGAGCGTTGGGGCGTCAAGGTGACCAATGTAGAAATCCGCGAAATTGTTCCCCCACCCGAAATTCAGGAATCTATGAATCGTCAGATGACCGCCGAACGTGTCCGCCGGGCAGTTGTTACAGAGGCAAAAGGTACCCGCGAGGCTGCAATAACTGTTGCCGAAGGTGACAGACAATCTGCAATTCTCAATGCCGAAGGCCAGAAACGAGCGGCTATTCTGGAATCTGAAGGGCAACTTAAAGCTCAAGAGTTAAAGGCAGAAGGCTACGCAAATGCACTAAAGAACATCTTCTCGGCTGCCAAGACGATTGACCAGAAGACCATGACCTTGCAATACTTTGAGACGCTTAAAACTATTGGGCAAAGCGAATCGACAAAATTCATCTTTCCGATGGAATTCACTAGCATGATCGAGAAATTCGTAAAGGGAGATAAGGACTAAATTCAACACATAATCCGTAATACAATAGGGTCTCTTGCACTCTGTCGAGAGACCCTATCTTTTTTATGGAAATCCAATCTGCGACAATCCGTGATTTAAACGTTTTACGAAAACTCGAGCATAATTGTTTTGATCAAGATTCCTGGTCTCTGTTTGATCTCATTGCTGTATTGAGCTTTCCAGATGTGATCCGGTTGAAGGCAGTCGTAAATGCATTTATGGTTGGATTTGTAGCAGGAGACCCGCGTCCATCCAAGGGTTACTCTTGGATCGCCACAATTTGCGTTCATCCAGAATATCGGCGCAAGGGGATAGGTCGTGCTTTAATCCAAGCTTGTGAAGCAAAGTTGAAAACACCCCGCTTGAGATTATCTGTGAGAGTCTCCAACCAGGCAGCGATCTCTTTCTATGAGCAGGAAGAGTATCTTACCTTCGATATGTGGAAGGCATATTATGATGATGGTGAAGATGCAATTATTATGGAAAAGGCGCGTCAAAAGAATGAACTATAATATTGGAAAAATATCTAATTTTTCCGGAAACTTACAAGACTGCCCTGAAATAACCACAAAGACAAGCAGTTCACAAGTATTTTGGCAAAGAACACAGAGATATTTTTCCATGTTCTTGGTCGTCTCGCACCCCGAACCGTGTGTTGTGTCTCCATGGTGAATATTGGCCATTTTCCGGTAGAATCACACAAAGATTAGTATGACAAATCTATTCACAAGGCGTGATTTCCTAAAATTAGCTGGAATTCTGCCGATTAGTATTACTGCTCCCCGCATATTAAACACATTTGAATCTTTGGGTAGGGTTCAAAACAAACCACAAAATGTACTTGTTATCGTATTTGATACCTGGTCTTCGTATCATGTATCCTTGTATGGTTACCCCCGTGAGACCATGCCAAATTTGGCGAAATTAACTGAACGAGCGGTAGTTTATCACAATCATTATGCTGGAGGAAACTTTACTACACCAGGAACAGCTTCTCTGCTAACCGGAGTACACCCATGGACACATCGAGCATTTCAACCGGGCGGAAAAGTTGTGGAATCCTTAATAAGTAAAAATATTTTCTCTGCATTCGATAATTTTTATCGGGTTTCGTATTCACACAACCTGTGGGCGAATTTGCTTATAAGGCAATTCAGAGGTGATTTGGATGAATACATACCCAAAAGGAAATATTTTTTAACCCGCGAAAGAAGAGCCGAGGACCAAAGATTTTTCCTGGATAGCGATTCGATTATCCCAACCTTATTTGGCAATGATGAAGATCTTGCGCTTGTGAGTTGGCTCAGAACGTTCGAGAAAAATGAAACCGGATCTGCGTACTCGTTGTTTTTATCGCCTTTGTATGAACAATACCGGAAAAATTATTACGAAAATCAATTTGCAGATATTGAGGCCTTTTTCCCGCGTGGAATACCCAAAGATGATTACGATATTTTCACCCTTGAACATGCCATCGATTCGATTGGAAACCTACTGACCACAACGCCCCAACCGTTTATGGGTTACTTTCATTTTTGGCCCCCACACGCGCCCTATAATACACATAAAGAATTTGTTGGTCGTTTCCTGGATGATGATTTTGTCACAACCCCGAAACCGCTCGATCTCTTTGGAGATGAAGGCCCTAAATCAAAGCACCGTATGGAATATGACGAATATATACTTTATGTCGACAGAGAATTTGCCAGGTTCTATAATAAGCTTGAATCAAGTGGATTGTTGGAAAACACCTGGGTTATTCTGACATCCGATCACGGTGAGATGTTCGAACGGGGCATTGAGGGCCATAGGACCCCAGTGCTTTACGAACCAGTTGTCCGCGTTCCTTTAATTATCTTTGAGCCAGGCCGAGAATCGAGGTTAGATATCAATGCTAATACCAGCGCTGTAGATATTTTGCCCACACTGTTGCATGTAACCGGACAAGCTAGCCTCGAATGGACAGAGGGTAGCGTGCTGCCACCCTATCGTCCAATTCAGACGGATTCTGATAGGTCTGTATTTATTGTGCACGCCGATAAGAATGAAAAATTTTCACCCCTCAAGGTAGCCACGGTTGCTATGATTAAAGGCGATTATAAAATAATGTATTTTATCGGGTATAAAGAACTCGGTGAGGATCGCCAACGGATCGAACTTTATAATATCAAGGAAGATCCTGAAGAATTGAATAACCTGCTCGAGATAGAGCTAGAGATTGGTAATGAAATGCTGGATGAATTAAAAATGAAGCTAGATAAAATGAACGCCCCATACCAATTGAATTCCTAACTAATTTATGAAAGAGTGATAAACCCAAAATGGTACAGCCTTTATCGCCACCTGTTTGGGTGGCAACCCAAACAGATTATGATGTTCTTGTAAAGCATCTCTCAAATCAAATCAGCTTTGCAATTGATACCGAATCAAACAGCCTGTATGCTTATCAAGAAAAAGTGTGCCTGATCCAAATCTCGACCGCCGACACCGATTTTCTAATTGACCCTTTGGCCTTAGATGATATCTCATCAATCGGCGAACTGCTTGCTGACTCAAAAATTGAAAAAATTTTTCACGCTGCTGAATATGATCTAATCTGTCTTAAACGGGATTTTAATTTTTTGGTTGCTAATATATTTGATACGCGCTGGGCTGTACGAGTGTTGGGATATGAAATAAATGGATTGGACAGATTGCTGCTAGAGAAATTCGATGTTAAAGTAAATAAGAAATATCAGAAGGCAGATTGGGGCAAGAGACCGCTTTCCGCTGAAGAAATCAACTACGCTCGTCAGGATACCCATTATTTGCTACCGTTAAAAGAAATGCTTCTGGCCGAATTGGAAGAAAAGAATTTGACCCAATTGGCTAGCGAAGACTTTGTCCGGGCTTGTAAAGTGGTTATACCAATAGCCAAACCAATGCTGTGGGAACGTAGATCAAAGAATCAAAATTTTACCCCACGTGAGTTGACCATTTTGAAAGAGGTTTACGAATGCAGGGATAACATAGCTAAGAATCTAGACCGGCCTCCATTTAAAGTAATGGCTGATAAGCAATTACTTGAGCTTGCTTGGACGGCACCCCAAAATCGAGACGACCTGCTTGATTTAGGTTTAAGCAGCAAACAAGTCAAACGATGGGGCAAGAGTTTGATCCAAGCCGTCAAAGAGGGACAGACAATGCCTATAGTTAAGCCTCAGCAAACCAAACGTCCGAACGATGCGTTTTTATCCCGCCTGGATACATTAAAAATGTGGCGCAAAAATACAGCTCGTCAGATGAAAGTTGAGTCAGACGTCGTTATGCCAAGGCAATTATTGGAACGGATCGCTGAGATTGCACCTAGTAACATCCCAGATCTGACAGAGATTTTGGCGGAAACCCCCTGGCGATTGGCCCGTTATGGTTCACAAATATTAAGCGCTGTAAACGGTGAATCGTAAAAATTCGATTTCATGGCGCCGCACAGACAGTCACCGGTTCGCAGCATTTGCTGGAAGTGAATGGATCACGGATCTTGCTTGATTGTGGGTTATTTCAAGGTAGGCGCAGTGAGACATATAAACGTAATAGAAATCACCCCTTTGACCCTCTCCGTATTGATGCTGTAATCCTATCCCATGCCCACATTGACCATAGCGGCAATTTGCCACATTTGGTCAAACATGGATATGAAGGCCCAATTTATGCCACAAGTGCCACCGCCGATTTAGCAGATATCATGCTGAAAGATTCCGGCCATATTCAAGAATCAGATGCAACCTTCATTAATAAGAAGCGTGCCAAAAGGGGAGATGAGCCCATCGAACCTT
This sequence comes from Anaerolineae bacterium, assembly GCA_030123675.1. GTDB lineage: Bacteria > Chloroflexota > Anaerolineae > Anaerolineales > Villigracilaceae > JAABUE01. The sequence continues at coordinate 8,003 of JASJYH010000048.1, forward strand.
TGTATACAATTGCCGATGCAGAGTTGGTTACAAGCCACTTCCGTTCCCAAAAATATGGAGAACCATTTGAAGCCGCTCCTGGGGTTATTGCTCGCTTTATAGAAGCCGGCCATATTCTCGGTTCGGCTGCAGTATCGCTTGAAATTGAAGAAAAGGGGCGGGTGATTCGCCTATGGTTTTCCGGTGATATTGGCAGACGTGATTTGCCCTTATTGCGTGATCCGATATTACCGGATAATTCTGATTTTATGATTATGGAGTCTACCTATGGGGATAAACGCCACAGAGATCCTGAGGCTGCTTTTGTAGAGTTCCGAGATATTGTCAAGCGCACCGTTGAGCGCAATGGCAAGGTCATTATTCCGGCTTTCGCAGTTGGGCGAACCCAAGAGTTAGTCTACTTTTTACACCGAATGATGCATTCTGGAGATGTGCCGAATGTGCCGATATTTGTGGATAGTCCATTGGCAGTTAATGCCTCGGATATATTCCGCAGACACCCAGACGTGTTTGATCAAGAGACAAAGGATTTTTCAGCTTGGGATAATCATCCGGCTTTGAAATTTGAGCAATTGACCTATACCCGATCTGTCGAAGAATCCAAAGCGCTAAACGAACGAAAAGACCCCATGGTTATCATTTCAGCCTCGGGTATGGCGGAGGCAGGCCGCATCTTGCACCATTTACGCAATAACATTGAAAATGCCAATAATACAATTTGTATTGTCTCGTGGCAGGCGCCGAATACTCTTGGCCGGCGCTTGGCAGACCGTGAGAAACAAATTAAGATATTTGGTGAAACATTTACCCGTCGGGCTGAAATTGCCACCATCGGCGGCCTTTCTGCGCACGCTGGTCAGGATTTATTGGTGGAATATGCTTTGGCTGTCAAAGGTCAAGTAAAGAAAATTTTCCTTGTGCACGGTGAGGATAAACCAGCCATGGCTTTGCGTGAAAAGCTTAGGGAAAATAAGCTTACCGAGGTTTATTACCCGGAGCTACATTCAGCGGTAGAAATCTAGGTTATAATTCGCCCGCGTTTTGGAGAGGTGCCGGAGTGGTTGAACGGGGCGGTCTCGAAAACCGCTGTAGTCCTTGTGGCTACCGGGGGTTCGAATCCCTCCCTCTCCGCAGATCAAAGACCTTGAAAGCATCGCAACCTTTCACGGTCTTTTTTAATTTCTTCTAGCCAATAAATATTTTCAGTTTTAATATATAGCTAAAAATTATTCACTTTAAGGTTTGGTGATTGATGGTAAGATACAAATCGCTATGAAACTTACTCTCGCCATTGCCCAAATTAATACCGTGCTCGGGGATGTTGAGGCGAATTTGGACATGCATCTAGGCCTGATTGCAGAGGCGAAAAAGGGGGATGCCGAGTTGATTATATTTCCCGAACTTTCCCTAACAGGGTATGTCTTACAAGACCTTGTCCCGACGGTAGCCCAGCAACCCACGGATGATGACCCTGTATTTAAACAATTGCTAAAAGCCAGCCGTGATATGGACTTGGTAGTCGGATTTGTCGAAGAAGACTCTCGACACCGATTCTATATAGCTGCTGCTTACCTTTCTGGCGGGAAAGTTATGCATGTGCATCACAAAGTGTATTTGCCTACCTATGGTTTATTTGATGAAGGTCGATTCTTTGCCTGGGGGGACCATATCCGGGCGTTTGATACGCGTTTCGGTCGTATTGGTTTACTAATATGTGAAGACTTTTGGCACGCTTCGCCTCCATATCTACAGTGGCTGGACGGGGCAGATATTTTTCTGTTTACATCAGCATCTCCTGGACGTGGCTTGAACGAACATGAAAAGCTGGATACCGCGCGCTGGGTAGAACGCGTCAATCAGACCTATGCCAGTATATTTACCAACTTTGTAGTGCATGCCAATCGAGTGGGCTACGAAGATGGATTGAACTTTTGGGGTGGTTCAACAGTTTACGACCCAAATGGAGAACTGCTGGCAAAGGGCCCTTATCATGAGGCAGCCCTGACATTTGCTACGCTTGATCTAAATCAACTGCACCGGACACGCGCGCGACTACCACTTTTACGGGACGAGCGGACCCATCTGGTTCAGAGTGAACTTAATCGCATACTTTCAAAGTGATCAACCTAAAAATTAACACAGATCTGACTCGTAAAATCTTGATTGGATTCATTAAAAGCGAAATTACTCGGGTCGGATTTTCCCGGGCCGTGATTAATATCTCTGGGGGAATTGATTCAGCTCTCTCTTGCGTGCTGGCTGCCGAAGCGTTGGGGCCTGAGAATGTCCTGGCGCTGAAATTACCCTATAGTACATCCTCTCCCGAATCGCTGGAACACGCCCAAATGGTTATCTATCAATTTAATATCAAGAGTGAGACGGTTGATATAACGGATATGGTCGATCCTGTCCTGCACCAGGATCTAAAAATGTCCAAGGTCCGCAAGGGTAATGTCATGGCGCGCTCGCGCATGATCATTTTGTACGATCGTTCGGAAGCATTTGGGGCCTTGGCAGTCGGCACGAGCAATAAGACCGAAATTTTGCTTGGATACAGCACTTTGTGGGGCGACTCTGCGGCAGCCATAAACCCGATTGGGGATCTGTATAAAACCCAGGTGCGCCAATTGGCCCGAGCGATGGGAATCCCGAACGAAATTATCGATAAGCCGCCTTCCGCCGACCTATGGTCTGGGCAGACAGACGAAGATGAATTGGGCTTTACTTATGAGCAAGCGGATAAATTGCTGTACTTGTTGGTGGACCAGCGCTACAGCCCTGAAGAGTGTCTCGAGGCTGGCTTCGACAAGAATTTTATTCATAAAGTGATCACACGCATCCGAAAGACTCAGTTTAAACGCATGCTGCCGCCGATCGCCAAACTTAGCAATCGCACAGTTGGTTACGATTTTCTCTATTTAAGGGATTGGGGTTCATAAAATATTTTTTGTTAAAATATTATTAACTATCTGACACTTGTAATATTGGACGCTGATTCACTTAGATTCCCAAGATTATTATGTTTTCTTTCTCTCAGATCACGCTTTATCAGGGAAAATCAGCGTTCTAGTTTTTAATCTGTCAGGTGGTTAGGAAAATTAATTAGAAATTGAGATTGACTTTGTCTTCGAAATATTTTATACTGTAACTATAGGTAAAAATCATATGCGATACCGCTCCTCAAAGGAATTGATAAGAACTCACAAAAAGGCACGCTTACACAGGCGTGCCTTTTATTTTTAATATTTTATAAGGAGATAATACGATGGACTATGGGATGATTGGCAAGATTCAAAAATCCAAGCATTATGCTGAAGAACCCTACCGTTTCAAGTTCTCGAATTTTGAACTGACATTTGAGGGTGACAATAACCCTCATGCTTTGAAATTCAATGACGGCAACTTTCATTGTGATTGCGAATTTTTCATAACCCACTATCGCTGTGGACATACCATGGCGCTTGAGATCTTGCTTAAAGACATGATTCCTGAGTCAGCAGAAGTCTAAATTTTGAAATAAATTTCTCTAGCGCCCCTTGAATATTTTAGAGGCGCTGAAAAACTACTGAGCACATATGTTGGGGGTGTATCTTTAGAGATAGACTAGGGTTTGTGCTCCTTCTGAGGGAAAAGCTAACAAATTTTTACTCTGCTTGCGCTACTGTGAGTAGGGTAATATAAAATTGTCTCCGTAAAATTTCTGGCTCTTATTGCGTCTGTAAATATAGGCGTCAGCCCATTTAAGGTAAAATTGCATTATGCGCTCAAAATTATCGAGACGAGAATTTCTAAAACTAAGTTCGCTTGCATTTGGTGGATTGGCCTTTTCTCCATTCCAACCTGATTCTTTTAATTTTGATGATAGCACTGTGGTGCGGGTTGCAACCGACTCTGTCAGTGTTTACAGTGGTCCAAGTGATGAGAACAGAATAACAGGGACATGGTTCCGGGATGAATTGGTACATGTATATGATGAAATCATAGCGAATGAACCAAAGCATAACCCCGTATGGTATCGAGTTTGGGGCGGGTATATGCACCGCTCTCGTTTGCAACGGGTTAAATTTCTCTACAATAACCCACTTGAATTTATTCCAGAAGGCAAACGTCACTTAGCAGAGGTGACTGTGCCTTTCACACAACCCTGGCGCCTTACAAAGACCTATGGCTGGCAGCCACTCAACATGGCACCCAACTTAAGCACCAATCCGCCAATGTATTATGAGTCTGTGCACTGGATCGATGCCCTAGTCGAGGGTCCAAATGGGGATCCATGGTATCGGATTTTAGACGATTTGGATGGCTCGTATTATGTGGATGCCACTCATTTTCGGGTTATTCAGCCGGAAGAATTTTCCCCTATTAGCCCGGAGGTACCTAAGGAAAGCAAGCGGGTTGAAATCAACTTAACGTCACAAACCCTGACAGCTTTAGAGTACGATAAGATTGTTTTTCAAACCAAGATCGCATCGGGAATTGTAGGTGGCCCAACTGGTCCGAATTCGATATCAACGACAACGCCTTTTGGTGACTTCAATGTTCAGGAAAAAATGCCTGCCAAACATATGGGATTTAGCTACTACGGTTCCACGAAGGGGAATTTGCTGGCCGATGCCGATGGATATGTCCTACCTGGCGTTTCCTGGACGTGCTTCTTTACCGAAGTGGGGCACGCTACACATGGCACGTATTGGCATGATAACTTTGGTGCTCCAATGAGCCATGGCTGTATTAACATGCGTTCAGAGGATGCCAAGTGGTTTTTCCGTTGGTCACATCCAGTCTTTGACCTGGCCGAGGGAAAAATTTATAAACGCGGGCTGGGTACACCAATTGAAATTTACTACGCTTAGTCAACATGCCCGAGCTAACTTGGCCCGGTAAGAACCTCGAAGACCCAACCCCGGCTAACCTGGTAACCGAATCGTTTATCTACCCGGGTGGGCATGGGTACCCAACGATACAGCCAGAAAATCGCTTAATCCTGGGGGATAATTTGCCAATTATGGCCTCCCTTTTGCCGGAGTACGAAGGCCGAATCGACTTAATTTACGCTGACCCTCCCTTCTTTACAAATCGAAAATATCCAGTTCGAATAGGCAGGGGCGAAGATTCTCGAAAGCCAGACAAATGGGTAATGACCGAAGGCTATCAAGACCATTGGTCTAACCTGGATGCATACCTTGACTTTCTTTATCAACGCTTATCCCTGATGGCGCGCCTGCTTGCTTCGCACGGGAGCTTGTACCTGCATCTTGATTGGCATGCAAATTCCTACGCCCGTTTGCTGCTCGATGAAATTTTTGGGGCTGAAAATATGGTTAATGAAATTATTTGGACCTATCACGGCCCTTCACCCATTCGGCGGGCATTCAACCGCAAACACGATACGATCTTGGTTTACGCCAAAAGCAAAGAGTACACATTCAATGCCGATGCTGTGCGTGAACCGTATAATCCTAACACCGTAAAGACATTTGGGGCTTCCCCCAAAGCCGGTTTTGGCAAAGTGCCAGATTTGGAGCGCGGAAAGGTTCCTGAAGATTGGTGGTATTTCCCAGTGGTGGCTCGGATGCACAACGAGCGGACGGGCTACCCAACCCAAAAACCGAGTGCTTTACTCGAAAGGATTATCAAGGCTTCATCTAACCCTGGTGATTTGGTAGCAGACTTTTTCTGTGGATCTGGAACAACTGCCTTTGTAGCTGCAAAGCTGGGACGAAATTTTATCGCCAGCGACGCAACCTTTCGTGCGATTCATACTACCCGTAGCCGGCTCGTCGATCTACAGACTCCCTTTACGCTTGAATGTGATTCGACAATGCCTTTTACATTTGAAAATACTCAGGCCGAAGTAAAGCAAGAATCTGATCTGTTTCATTTGGATTCGCAGCTCGAATTGGATTACTGGGAAGTGGATCCGGCTTGGGATGGGAAGATGTTCAAGAGCGCCGCGCAGGCCCATCGTCCGGTACGAAGCGGTCAGATCCCAAACATATTAAAAATAAAAACCGGAGGCGATGTTTGCGTCCGGTTGGTAACGGTTCAAGGGGACCAATTCCAGCTAAACGTCTAACCGATAGCCAACTCCCCGGATGGTTTTTAAAAACTTTGGTTTTTTGTAATCCATTTCAATGGCACGTCGCAGCCAGGATATGTGTACATCCAAGGTGCGTGTATCGCCTACATATTCAGTATCCCAAACCTTTTTGAATAGTTTTTCACGTTCGACCAATTCTCCGCGATGATCTATTAGATGTCTTAATAATATGACAAGCCGTGGGGTCAGCTTGGATCTTTTACCTAAGCAGTGAACACGTCGCTTTTCTATGTCTAGTCGAATGGGCCCAGCCTGGATGACATTGTTTCCTTCGCCGGGTAACAATGGTTTGATGCGGTTTGATAGTTTTTGTACTGTAAACGGTAGGTTTAAAATCGCCTCTGCCGGATTATTAGATACGGTCTTATTCTTTTCTAGAATTAGGATGATCGGGAGTTTTTCGTTTTTGGCACGTAAGGATTGGCAAATGCGGACACCACTGCTGCGCAAGGAGGCCGCATTTACCACGACCAATTCCGGAGATATTTTATTAAGGCGAGAGATGGCATCACTGCCGTTTTTAGCGGTTTTAACATCGTATCCCTTCTTCTGCAAATCAGTTGCAAAAGAAGGGATATCTGCGTGCCGGCCTTCTACAATTAGGATGGTTGGGTCTGTCATCTCTGTCATTATTAAGTTTTCCACCGCCGGCAAAGTGCGATTTTTGAATTGTTTGGAAGGGATTATTTAGCGGTCAAGCAGTTTTACAACTCGCTAATGCTGAAGCATTATACTCCAAATCTTAACAAATTGATCCCACCCCAAAGTACTGTTTGTAACACTGCATCCTGAAATTAGTTTTGGCTTGACTCTAAATTGCCGGTATGGTAATATCTGCGGACTTCGATGCGGGGTAGAGCAGTGGCAGCTCGTCGGGCTCATAACCCGGAGGTCGCAGGTTCGAGTCCTGTCCCCGCTACTAAAGGCACTTGTACAGTGCCTTTTTCGTTTAAATCAAGCGAAAACAGCTGCTAAACCTGGGACCCCCAATTTACAAGCCTTCCAGATAAGTAATTGACCTTAAGCAAAGAAAGCATTATTAATAGTCATCTATTAGTATCCTCAAAAAATCTTGAAATTGAGTGAACCTAAAATCGTCGCGTTCGATACTGGTTGCTCACCTAAACTCTGCCACGGTCGATGAAAAATGTGGTCAAGTTGCAAAATTACTACACTCCCTCAGAGTTGGAGAGAGCCATCGTCGAGTGGGTCGAGTACTACAATAACCAACGTTACCCTAAGGCGCTGATGTATTGTGGAAGAGATCAGGAGATCATCAAGAAAAGAAAATGCTCAAAGTACAAACCTTGGCTTTACGCGCCAGCAGCACTGGTAAATTGTGGGTGTATAATCCAATCAACCAGGCGAAAAGTCTCCATAAAAATCAGGCCTCTGTATCCAAAAACCGTAAACGATATAAAAAGGTACGAATAATAAATGGTTTTGTGACTATTTTCCAATAGGTCAGCATAGTGGTTTACTCATTCTCTTGGTTTGCCGCTATTTTACTATCTTTCATCCTTATTTCCGATGAAGTCTAATAAAGAGGTGACACCCATGCCAACAGATAGCAAAAGCACTACCCTTTCCGATCTTAATTTTCTGACAATAGTAAGTTTGTTTGCTTTAGGAGCCGTCTTCCTGCTTGTCGGATGGCTGTTGTCTCTACTTCTGGTGCCGCAGCCGGCCGTGGGCATCATTCGGCTTGATACCGACATCTGGTCTGGCAGTGCCGAGTACCTTATGTGGCAGATGGAGGAGGCCCGTGAGGACCCACGCATTAAAGCCGTGGTCCTGAAGTTGGACTCTCCCGGCGGCACAGTGTCTGCCTCCCAAACCCTGTACCTGGAGCTTCTAGGCCTGCAACAGGAGATGCCCGTTGTCACCTCGATTAATGGCATCGCCGCCAGCGGCGGGTATTATATCGCCATGGCCACTGATCCCATCTACGCTAATCCGTCTTCCGACGTTGGCAACGTCGGCGTGTGGGGCTTCATCCCACCCGAGCTGGGGGTGAACGACGTGGTCCTGGCTAGCGGCCCTTTCAAGCTGACGGCCAGCAACCGTTCCGAATTTTTACGCTTGATTGAGGGCATCAAACAAGAGTTTCTGGCAAGCGTTGCAAACGGCCGCGGTGACCGCCTCAGGATCTCTCTAGAAGATCTTTCGCAAGGACTCGCTTACCCCGGTCGTGAAGCGCTGCGCCTAGGTCTCATCGATCATCTGGGGGGCCAGATGGACGCCGTTGAAGCGGCGGCTGAATTGGCCGGCCTGGCTAATTATGAGGTCGTTGATCTGGAGGAACGCGTTTTTGAGCAGCGCTATGAGGGGGACTCGAGCCTCCTTGAAACCTGGATTGGCGCGGCCGATCCCTTGACTGGGCAGCGCACCTTCCCTGCGGGGATTTACCTGCTGTACAACGTCCAGCTCGGAGGTGCGCCGTGAAAAGCTATAAAGTGCTCTGGGTTCTGTTGGCTCTGATAATCCTGCCCACCCTTGGGCGTTTGGTCTGGTTCTATCGCGGTTGGTACAGCGTGCCGCAGGTTCCAGAGATCAATGATACACAGATCATCCTTCCGCTGCCCCCCTATAAGCCCTTCGTGGACGAGCCAACGGATGGAGATGGTCTTGCGGTGATTGATCTCTCACACAACAACAATCTTGAAATTGACGACCTGGCCCCTCTGCGGGATCGCCTGACCGTGCGGGGTGTTAGGGTTAGGACCTTTGACGGATCCAGCGGCAGCCTGGGAATGCAATTGCGCGGCGCCACGGCCTTGGTGGTCGTTGCGCCCGCTTCCCCCTATTCGCAGGAGGAAAGAGACGCGGTCATGGCCTTTGTAGAGGACGGCGGGCGTGTGCTGCTCGCAGCAGATCCTACACGCCCCGTGCCTTTAAGTCCAGAAGAGTTACTGGATATGCCCTCCATTTTCTTCCCCACCAGCGCCGTCCCAGCCATCAACAGCCTGGCAAATGCCTTTGGTGTGATCTATTTTGATGATTATCTTTACAATATGGTGGACAACGAGGGCAACTATCGCAATGTCAAGTTCACCACCCTCGACGAAGAGCATCCGCTCACCCAAGACCTGGAGGAGGTCATTTTCTTCGCAGCCCATTCACTGCGTACGAAAGGCCTCTCCCTCATCACCGGTGACGAGAATATTCTCTCGCCCCTACGCACGGGTGAAACCGAGCTCACGGCGGCCGCCCTGGCCGCAGATGGGCAGGTGTTGGCACTGGGCGATGTCAGTGTCCTGACCCCGTCTTACCATGTCATCGCCGATAATAACCGTTTCCTCAGTAACATTTCCGATTGGCTGGCGACCGCAGCCCGTGACTGGGACCTAAAGGATTTCCCCTACCTTTACGCTGGACCGGTGGATCTGGTGCAAACCTTTGGCGATCTCCTGGACCCCCGGCTGATCGTAACCATTGACGGACTGCAGGCAGTGTTTGAACAAGCGGAGCTGAGCCTCACCCTGCAAGCAGAGGCTGACTCCGATCACGACGTCCTCCTTTTAGGGACCTTTAGCGATCTGGATTTGGTGGAGAGATACCTCACCTCGGCCGGCATTTCCGTTACGCTGGAGGGGGTTGATCGGGGCGGGCAAGTGGGTGAGAACATTGAGGACACCATCACGATTGAAGGGTTGGGGACACTTGACATTAAAGGCACAATACTGTATGTCGTTGATCACAGCAAAGGCCGGGTGGTGATCCTCGTTTTGGCTGAGGATAATGAGAAAACCATTCAGGCTGTAAATCGTCTGGGGTCGGTTGACTTCTCCGGCTGCGTCCAGGATGATGACGTGATGGTCTGCTCTACGGGTGAACTGCTGGAGGGGGTTGAGGAGAAGGAGCGCGAGCAGCCAGTAGAGGAAGATGGCGGCCGAGTATTTATACTCTACGACGACGATGGGCCGCGAGGCGCCCGCACCGCTGCCGCGGAGTTTGAGACTATCCTCAAGAATTCCTACTCGGTAACGATCTGGTCCACCAGCCGCGATGGAATCCCTTCCAGTCAAGACCTGGCAGGCTACGACGTCATCATCGTCGACTCCGGAGACTATGCCTTCGACACACAGGATACCAAAACCTTGGCTGTGCTAGATGAGATAGAGATGGGCATCCTGTATGTCGGTGCTCAGTCCTTCCCTATTTCCGGAACGAACACCGCAGATCTGAATGATGTAGAGGTCGTCAACGGTTCGCACCCACTAGCGGCTGGCTTTGAGGAAGGCGAAGTCATTTCACTGACTACTTCAGAAAGCGGGGTGTCTGCCTTCGTCATCGACGTGGATGATCTGGACGGAATTACTGTGAGTGCAGTCTTCGCCCGCGGCCCAAACAGTCTGGAGGCGGGTGCACCGGTCTTGATCGCCTTCAGCGATGAGCGCGCGGGGGTGCGTTTGATTCGGGGTTACTTTGCCTTCTATCGTCTGCCAGAAGCGGCTCAACGTACATTTGCCATCAACGCCGTGGAATGGTTACTGGGCCCATGAAATCAGAGACACATGATGTTTCCCAAACACCATGTGTCTTATTATTGCAGGGTGGTGGCCTACGCAGGGCACTGTTAGTTCGTTTCTTCGGTTATAACCCTGTTGGTTTTTTAGGATTTCTCAGGGAATGGTCACATCAAGTATCGCTGCCGCTACGGTGCACACTGTCGCGCCGCACAGCCTCCTCCGCTGTCCAACCTTCCAAAACGGCCTGGCGAGAAGGACGGATTTCCCCATCTTTGTCAATGTTTGTGACTGACCTACCCCCGAAAACTGGTCCAGCTTCACATTTACTTAACTCAGAGATGAGAATGGTATAGTCTCGTCTAATTTCCATTGCGATCGCATTCTGCCGAGCATAGCAGAACCACAGTCCTGAAAGTAGGCTCAAACGGCGAAATTGTTCGTGAAATCAAGCGGAAACAGCAGCTAAACTCATAACCCGGAGGTCGCAGGTAAGTGCCCTGAAGGGTATCGAGTCCTGCCCCCGCTACTATTCACGAACCATAGTCCCT
>JASJYH010000049.1 GCA_030123675.1 Anaerolineae bacterium
AACGCCGCGTAACTTGACACGCCTCCACTTGCCATGATTATGCTTTGCCGATTACACGGTCTATAACGTAGGTAATAGCTTTGTCAAAATTTTTTTTGGCTATGATATCTAACTGACTGTTCTTCTTTTCCACCTCTGCCATGATTTTCTTTGTTTCATCTTCGGATTTCACCTTAGCAATAAGCTTGCGTGCTTCTTCTTGGGCTTCCTCTTTTGCTTTTGAAATCAAAGTTTGGGCTTTTTGTTCAGCTTTGACAGGTATTTCCTGTGCTTCGCGTTGCGCCTTATCTTGAAATTCTTGCGCCTCTTTCTCGATTTCAAGTACCTGCTGAATTTTTTTCTCGTTCATTCGTATTCGCCTCGATATGTGTTTGATTTTAAGTCGCGTGATATTGTAAAACAAAAACTAAGGATCAACAAGGCCTGATAAGTTTCTCTTGTCTTAATGACCTCAAAACTTAAATAAGTTCAAGGCAGCCTCATTGGAGAACCCAAACCAGGGTGCAATCAGGGTTCCCACCAACAAAATGCCAACACTTAAGACCACCAATCCAAGCGCATAAGGCCGGGTTAGTGGAATTGGATGTGATTCTTCATCCTCCCCCTCCATTCGATATAGGTAAATTACCTTTAAAACATTCAGATAATAGTAAAGGCCAATAATGGAGTTAAGTATGCCAATTACTGCCAGCCATATCATATTGACCTGCACTGCTGCAGCAAAGACAAAGATCTTTGCTACAAAACCTCCGAAGGGAGGCATGCCAGCCAATGAAAGAAATGCCACCAGCATAATAATTGCTAAACCGGGCGATCGGCGGCTCAAGCCGGCATAATCTTTAATTTCGGTTGAGCCGGTTACACGCTCAAATGCAATCGCCGTTCCAAACGCAGCCAAGTTAGTCAGGATGTAGGCCAATAGGTAAAACACAAGGCTGGTCATACCAAGTTCTGTAAGCGCAACCAACCCGATCATAGCATATCCTGAGTGAGCAATCGATGAGTAAGCCAGTAGGCGTTTCATATTAGTCTGCTTGAGCGCTACCAGGTTTCCTAGGGTCATTGTGATCGCTGCTAAGACAGCCAATATACTCGCCCATGAGTATGCAAGATCAGAGAGGGGAAAAAGATTACCTTCAAAACCTATTATGAACAGCCTGGCCAAGACAGCAAACCCTGCGGCTTTTGAGGCTGTTGAAAGGAAGCCGACTACTGGAGTTGGTGAGCCTGTATATACATCGGGCGCCCAAAAATGAAACGGAACGATTGCTACCTTAAAGCCAAGTCCTACTACGATGAGTAAGAACAATCCGAGCGCAACACCCAAGGGTAATTGGCCTGTTACCACTTGGTCTGCCAGCGCGTACAAGTTAGTCGTGCCGGCAAACCCAAACAACAAACTGAATCCGTAAAGCATCACTGCTGTTGTCATCGCGCCAAAAAGCAGATATTTAATTCCTGATTCCGTAGATTTTTTGTCTGCTACTGTAAATCCTGCTAATACATAAAGTGGAATTGAAGCGGTTTCAATCGCCAAAAATAACATCACCAGATCAGCAGAAGCAGCCATCAAGTTCATCCCCAGCGTGGCCGCTAATAACATGATGTATGATTCGCCACGTTTTCCTAAAATCTCGTGGTCCATCATGAAGAGGGCCGTCACCGCTGCGCTGAAGACGAACATCATTTTGAAAAAGAAGGCCAGCCAGTCAAAGCGGATCATGCCTCCAAAGACCACCTCATCCATAGTAGATTCATTAGGACGGCCAAAATAAATGCTGAGCGCCATAATCACAAAAAGACCGGCAGCGGTCAACTTTCCAGCATTACGACGTTTATCGCCCTTCCAAAACGGCTCGATTACAAGAAGAATTATGCCTAGAATGAGAAGCAATATCTCAGGGAGGATTGACATTACCATTGTGGACGTGTATCGCATTTATGCACCTCCCAGCAAACGCAAGATATTATCTACACCGGTTTGGACCATTGGTACTAGGATGATTGGGAATAAACCAAGCGCAATCATGAGCGCACTAACCGTAAATATGGCGACCTTATCTAATACAATTACGTCCGTGATTTGCCCCTCAAGTTTTTTAGGTAATGGTCTGAAGAACACATCCCGAACATTTCGTAAAATATAAGCCGCGGTTATAACAATCGATGTTGTCGCAATGATCGCAATCCAGGGGGAAACCTGCCAAACGCCCATGAATATGGGAAATTCAGCCACGAAGCCAGAGAATCCGGGCATGCCCATGGAAACGAAACCGCCAATGATAAAGCCAATCATCGCAAATGGCATAATCTTGCCCATGCCTCCCAATTCAGAGATATATCTCGTATGTGCACGGTCATAAATCATACCTGCAACAGCAAAGAAGAGGGCTGTCATCACTCCATGTGAGAACATTTGAACACCTGCACCCGTAAGCCCATTTTTATTTAATGTGGACAAGCCTAGCATCACAAGCCCCATGTGTGAGACAGACGAAAAACCAATCATATATTTCAGGTCGTCCTGCATAAATGCAATAAGCGCACCATAAACTACGGCAATCACAGCAAAAACCATAATAAGCCCTGACCATCTCTCTGCGCCTTGCGGAAGCAGCATGATGCCCACCCGTAATGCAGCGAAGGCACCTAGCTTCATTAATACCCCAGCATGAAACATGGAGACAGCCGTGGGCGCTGCAACGTGTCCATCCGGGGACCAGTTATGGAAGGGCCAGATACCACCAAGAACTGCAAAGCCCAGAAAGACAGGTAAGAACCAGATATTTTGGAAGTGCTCTGAGAAATTGGCCTCTTCGAGTTTTATCATGTCGAAGGTCTCTAAGCCACTGCCGAAATACATTGCCAAAATACCCACCAATGCTATTACGGAACCAACAAATAGATACAGGGTCAATTTCATGGCCGCATATTCACGAGTCTTAGCCCAGCCCCAGATCGCGATCAAAAGATACATAGGGAATACAGCAATTTCATAGAAAAAGAACAGTAGAAACAAATCTAGCGAAACAAACACGCCAAATACACCGGTAGCAAGTAGAAACAGGATGGCGAAGAACTCGCGTGGGCGATCGTCAAGGCCCCACGAAATCAGCACGCCCGTGAACATGACCACACCTGTTAGCAGAACCAACGGGATACTCATGCCATCAACGCCAACATGATAGCCAATCCCCAAGGCCGGTACCCAGTCATAGACTTCTTCGAATTGATATCCAGCCACATTCTGATCATAGGTTATGTAGACCCAGATAGATAAAAGCAATGCCAAGACTGCAGCCGCCAGGGCAATAATACGCACTTCATTCTTGCGCTCCGCCGGCATCAACATCATAAGGACACCTGCGATTATGGGGATAAAAACAATAACACTAAGGATTGGAAATTGAAATTCCATGAACCACCTTTTAGAATATCGAAATAACGGCTTTGTTGATTACTTTCAATATCCAGGCCGGCCAGATGCCGATCCATAGGATGGTAACCATAATCGGAGCCATGACGATGATCTCGCGAATATTAATCTCGGATACTTTGTGTTCACCGCCCGCCCAATGCTTATTCAGCGGACCATGTAACACATTCTTAACCCCTTTCAATACATAAGCGCCTGTAAATAGCAAACCAAGCATGCTGATCGCTGTGTATAAGGTAAAGATTGGCCAGGTGCCTCGAACCACAAGGAATTCGGATATAAATCCGTTCAAGCCCGGCAAGCCTAGCGAGGCCATGCTGGTGAAGATCAGGATGCCACCATAGATTGGGACCAACGTAAATAGGCCCCCATAATCATTCAAGTTACGGGTATGGGTGCGATCGTAAATCACACCGACCAGGAAGAACATTCCCGCTGCCGAGAGCCCATGATTAAACATCTGTAATATTGCTCCATTTAAGGCAATATTCTTGCTCAGATTCATAGCCAAGTCTGTATTGTCAAGCCCAACCTTTGCGGCTGCTGCAATCCCGAGGATCACAAATCCCATATGGTTTACTGATGAATACGCAACGAGACGCTTAAAATCAGTTTGTGCATAAGCCGCAAAGGCTCCAAAAACAATCGAAGCTGTAGCAAGGAAAGCCAAGACACCCGCAAAAGTCTGAGCTTGTTCAGGATAAAACGGTAAGATCAAGCGCAAAAACCCATAGGCACCCAATTTCAACAGCACGCCCGCCAAGATCATCGAGCCTGCAGTCGGCGCCTCCGTGTGGGCATCCGGTAACCAGGTGTGAAACGGCCAGAGTGGTACCTTGACCGCAAAAGCGAGCACAAAGGCCCAAAATGCAACTGCCTTGACAGTTTTAATATCCAACCATTCCGGGATGTTGTTCAATGATTCGGCCGCCGTCCAAAGCTCAAATAATTTGGGCATGTCATAAGTCCCGAATGCGACCCCCAGCATCTGGACTGCCAACAAAAGACCCAGCGAGCCACCAATTGTGTAAATGATGAACTTCAATGAAGCGTATTCCCTATTAGCACTGCCCCATTGATTGATGAGGAAGTACATCGGCATCAGGCCAACTTCCCAGAAAACAAAGAAGATCAGCAAATCGAGCGACAGGAATACCCCCAGCATACCCGTCTCCAGCATCAAAAATAAGGCCATATATGGTTTAACTCGGTCTGATATGCTAAACGAAGCCAGGATCGCAAGCGGTGTCAGGAAAGTTGTCAGCAGAACCATTGTCAGGGAAAGACCGTCGACACCCAAATGCAGGCTTGAGTTTATGGCCTCATACCAATTGTATTGCTCTTCAAACTGAAACCCATCTGCACTTGAATTAAAGGAAAACCATAGAACCAACGAAAGCGCAAATGGCACCAGGCTGCCAATCAAGGCCGTCCAGCGCAAGAGCTTAGTCCTTTCCTTCGGCAGAAACAAAATGATCAGCGCGATTAGTATTGGGGAGAAAAGTATGAGCGTCAGAAGATAATTATTGATGAAATCCATGAATATTCCTAATCACCTACTGAACCAGCAGGGAGAGCAATATGCCCCCGATAATTATTATTAAACCTAATGATGCCAGCATGTATTGCTGAATATGACCAGTTTGAATGGGTTGCAGACGGCCACCAAACCACTGTGTTACCCGAGCAGAGCCATCACTAAAGAAATCATTGATTAATTTCAAATCAAAATACTTGCGAATACTATAACCAAGAAACCCTATTACAGTACCAAACGAATGCAGAATTCCATCAATCAGACCCCGATCGATCCATTTATAGATTAAAGTTTCTGAGACCCAATAAGCAGGCTTAACAAATATAAAATCGTAAATCTCGTCGAAATACCATTTGTTTTTTAATACCGAGATTTGCAATTTGTCATCTGCAGGTGATTTGACATTTCGATAGGCCAGATAACCAAAGCCAAGCCCGCCAAGGGCGACAACCAACGAAGTCGCTAATGGAACAATATCGAATTTAAGCACCTCGGGCGGATGTGTCAGCGTATGTCCAACAAAATTATGGAACCAATTGGGCAATATCCCGCCCAAGACAGGGAAGTGTTCTGGTATTCCTACCCAGCCGAAACCTATAGCGAAAACGGACAAAATAACCAGCGGCACGGTCATTGTCCAGGGAGTCTCATGGGCATGTCCTGCTTCTTTTGTGCGCGGTTTTCCTAGGAAAGTCAATGTGATTTGGCGCATGGTATAGAATGCGGTCAGGAAAGCAGCAATTGCCAATGTAATGAAGACTACCATATGACCGTTTCCCCACGCATCTGCCAGGATTTCGTCCTTCGACCAGAATCCAGCAGTAATTACCGGGAACCCGGAAAGCGCGAAGCCACCGATCAGAAATGTCCAAAAGGTGACAGGCATCTTCGTCCGCAATCCGCCCATGTTAAACATATTTTGCGGATCAACCTTATGCTTGCCAGTATGCAATACTCCGTGCTCCATGCCATGAATCACCGAGCCGGAGCCTAAGAATAGCAATGCTTTGAAGAAGGCGTGAGTCACAAGGTGGAACACAGCGGCGACATAAGCACCGATACCTAGCGCTGCGATCATGAACCCTAATTGGGATATGGTCGAATATGCTAAGACACGCTTGATATCATTTTGCGCAACCGCAATCGTGGCTGCGAACAAGGCTGTAAAGGCACCGATGAAAGCTATGATGCTCATGGCGGTGGTCAACCCATGGCCGCTGAAATCGGCTGTCAACAATGGGAACATCCGGATAAGCGCGTATACACCGGCCGAAACCATCGTAGCAGCATGGATCATGGCGCTAACCGGGGTCGGGCCTTCCATTGCATCGGGCAACCAAACGTGCAGCGGCCATTGCGCGGATTTGCCAATTGTGCCGATAAAGAGCAGCAAGGAAATTGCGCCTGCCGCAGAAAGACCTAAGATCGCGGGAGCACCAGCCAAGGCTGCTAAGGTTTCCTCGGTGAATATTTCACGAAATGTTAGTGTGCCTGTCGCGGTATAAAGGAAGACAATCCCCAGCAGCATGAACACGTCACCGATACGGGTAGTCATGAAGGCCTTGATAGCCGCATCGCGGGCTGATTTTTTACCGTACCAAAAACCGATGAGCAAGTAGGAACACAAGCCCATGATCTCCCAACCGACGAACATGGTTAAAAGGTTGTCAGAGACCACCAGTAAGTACATTCCAAATGCGAACAGACTCAGGAAGGCAAAAAAGCGTGCATACAAGGGCTCAATGGATGGTACTGTTATTGATTTTCCTTTGCCTTGTTTTATAGTTGCTCCATGGGGTGGCAAGCCTGGTTGGTCTTTATCCCCTTTGGGTTGGCCGAAGTTGTGATAACCAATGCTGTACAAAAATATCATGAAAATTGTGATCGAAACAAAAAATAATACCGTTGCACCCAGAGGGTCGATCATTACACCGATACTGAACCAAGTATCTGTGGATTCACCAATAGGTAGCCATTTGAGCGTGCCTTCAAAGGCACTAAAGTGGTCATCTGTAAGTGCTTTATAAATCACGAACATACTGCCTAGCCACGAAAGAATCGCAGCACCAACACCCAAGCCATGGCTGAGCATTTTGTTCTTATTGGTGAACAGGATAATCAGGAAAAATGCCAGAAATGGTGGGAGTGGAATTAACCAGATGATGAGAGTTTCAATTGCCATATATTTTCATTACCATTTAAGAAGATCGAGGTCATCAACCACCACAGTTTTTCGATTGCGGTAGACCGATATTACCAACGCCAGGCCAACCGCCACTTCGGCGGCAGCAACAGCAAATACGATAATCGCAAATACCTGCCCATTCATAATTGTTGGATCCAAATATCGCCAGAAAGCTACCAGGTTGATATTGACCGCGTTAAACATTAATTCAATCCCTAAGAGAATTGCGATTGCATTCCTGCGCGCCATCACACCGAACAAGCCAATGCTGAACAAGGCAGCAGACAGAATGAGATACCAGGAAAGTGGGATCATGATCGGCTCCTATTTTCTATTCGAAGCGATATAAACGGCACCGACTAAAGCTGCGACCAACAAGATGGAGGCTACTTCAAATGGCAGAACAAACTGGTTCGGGTCGATCAACGCATTCCCCAGTTCAGCAACTCCATCAAAATCGCTAGGAAAATCAGCAGGTGTCTGAGAGAAGCCGTCCCAATTTGAAAGCAACATTGCCAGCCCACCAAACGTCAACAGGCTAAGCAGTGCAGATATCCACCAATTATTATTTAAAGGTTTACCGTGGCCACGCATCTCTCGGCGGGTTAACATTACTGCAAAGATGAACAGAATGGCAATTGCGCCGATGTATACCACCACTTGCACTACTGCAAGAAACCCTGCGTTGAGCATTGCGAACAAAACTGCCACACCAAATAAAGATACAATCAACCACAGTGCAGCATGGACCAAATTACGCGTGGTTACGACCATGACTGCCGAAGCCAGTATAACTATAGCAATTATTAGAAAGAGAATTGTCATTCTTAATTAATCCGTCCTATGTTTAAGTTGCTTTAACACCACTTGACGCTTGACCCTCCACCTTTTCTCGTCCGGATCGGCTACGTCTACGTAATATTTCAATCGTAATTCCAGCAATAATTACATTTGAAAAGAACATGCTTAATATGAAAGTCGCGGTTGGGGCATCACGAAGTAGGGTGTTGAGTAAGGCCGTCACCATCAATACGACAAATGATAGCGGGACCAAGAACTTCCAGTTGAATGCCAACATATGGTCTATTCTGATCCGCATGAGCGTGTATTTTATCCACATTATTACCCAATACCCTACCATTGCTTTGAAAAGTACAATCGCGGCTGAAACCAAGGGGCCAAGTTTTTCAAGCCCAAAAAAATTGTAGCCGCCGAAAAACAAGATTGCCCAGAACCCACCGAAAGTAAATGCATGTAAGAGTTCACCGGCATAAAACCAGCCAAACTTCATGCCTGAATATTCAATATGGAAGCCGGCAACCACTTCAGACTCGCCTTCGCTTAAGTCAAATGGGGCCCGTCCCAATTCAGCAATGGCACTGATCAAAAATATCAAGGCACCTAACGGTGAAAGGAAAACATACCAATTCCAAGGCCAAAATCCTTGCTGGCCTTCGCTGATGCCCAGCATTCCCATTGAGCCAGCAAAAATGGTTGGGATGAGCAATACCACTATCATCGGGATTTCATACGAGATCATAGCAGCCACCTGTCGGAATGCGCCCAGGAGTGCAAACTTATTGTTGGATGCCCAGCCAGCCATAATGATGGAAAGCGTACCGAGTGCACCTGCCGCGACCAAATACAATACGCCAACATTTAAATCCACACCAATGATAACCGGTGCCAGTGGAAAAATCGCCCACAGGATCAAAACCGAAGACACAGACAATACCGGCGCTATATTGTAGATTACCTTATCGGCACCTTCGGGGGTGATATCTTCTTTTATAAACAACTTGATGATGTCGGCAAATGGTTGGATCAAACCAAACGGACCCACACGGTTTGGGCCCAGGCGATCTTGGAACCGAGCAACCACTTTCCGCTCAACCCAAACTAACATTACATCAAGTATCAAGATGAATACGACCAAAAAGACAATGCCGATCAGATCGATCAACACACTTGCCAACGTCTCGGCCAGACCCCAGCCTGTAAAGATCTGCATGAGCCAATCAGCGATAACTTGTATAGGATTGGTCCAAAGGTTCAAGGAATTCTCCTTTTACATAAAGAAAAGGCTGAAAGGGAAAAAAGCTCCTTTCAGCCTTTTCTTCTTCATTCAATTAATTAAGCCCACTCCAGAGCGTCCTTGCGCCAAATATAAGTGAATCCGGCTAGGAGGATAAGAATAAATACAATACCCTCAATAACCGCAAAGAGTGGTAATTTATTGAGAGTAACTGCCCATGGAAAGAGGAATACAGTTTCGACATCAAATATTAAAAATACCAAGCCAAAAATATAATATTGTGCTTTGAATTGCACCCAACTATCCCCTACCGTTTCCATCCCACATTCATAGGTGCTATTCTTGATAGGATTGGACTTCTTAGGGGTAATTATTGCAGCCATTATTAATGAAGCTGCTGGTAAGGCTACCCCTACGATCAAAAACAAGCCGATATAAAGCCATTCGTTTTGCATTAAAACTCCAAATAAACCTATTCTAAACCGTAATCTTCCGGCCGGAATTGTACCATATTGCGCAATCAAGGAATAAACAATCTTGTCATTAATTTTATTTGGTTTTTCCCTTGATTTTACAACTTTCAAATCAATCCATATTTATGGTTTTGTCTTCCGAGTTACTGTGTGCTGCGTTAAAATCTGAACTCCAATAGTTGTAATTTAACTGTGATTTGATCGTTCGAATTTCACTTACGGAGTGCTGCATAAACCCCTGTAATTAAATAATCTTTTCTTTCTGTAAAAGCCTAAGGATATGTTTGCTAATTTATGCAAAAGGCAGTATTTAAGTAGGAAACAGTAGATTATTTTCCCAATAACCTGCCCCATAACCATTTGATGAAATCATCTATAAATGGGAAACCCAACACAGCTCCGAGTACAGATCCCAAGGCTCCGATGCCTCGGGATGCGCTTCCAGAGAAGACTCCTAAAAATGATTTAACTTCAATTTCCAGAAATTGGACTGAAATGGGCGTGCGGCTTTCTTCCCCACCATCTTTGGGTAAGAATCGCAAATGTAACCAGGCTGTGCCTTGATACGTACCAGATTTTTCAGGTCGCACGCTCCAGTAATATGTAACCGAGCTGCCTGGCAATAAGGGCTCACTGATCGTGCCTCCTGGTTGAACTTCCATGCCAGCCATATCCAGGCGCGCTTCAGCGATTACGTTGTGTGTTTCATATAAGTTGGGAATTTCAATTACTTCACCGGTAATCACATTGCCCTCCACGAACGCAGTCGGGACAATGTTCCCTTGATCGTCCACTTCCAACTGCAAGCGGATGCGATTCGCATCGCCTGTGCGCATGACAGGTGGGAACTCGAGCGTCAGACGACGGGACTCATGGATGGCACCCAAAACTCCAGCCCCACTCGAACTTGACTGAGATTCTGAATCAGAATCCGAACTTGAATCTGTGTCTGAATTTGAGCTTGAATCTGAGATTTGTGTGAGACCAATAGTTGGGACAGAAAGGGGCATAATAGATTTAAATTGTTCAGTCGATACAGCGGTTTCTTCCAAAATTGGCTCTGATTCGATTGACACCTCCGTGGCAACAGGTTCTTCTTCCACAACCTCACCTGGTTCATAAAGTTCAGCCGGGGCTGTATTTGCAGGAGCGGCTCCTTGAAGCTCTTCGTCGGACTCAGGCCCAATATACAAGTTGCTGGCAAAATTACAACCAATACTGGCCGTAATCAAAACCATCCCAAATAGGGATAACTGTAGGTGTCTTCTTGTGGATATCACTAGTTTATTTCTTCCAAATATAGCGATACCGGGGTCGGCAATTGCATCTGACTCGGTTCGACCGGAACAATGCGAGTCTCCATCAGGGTGGGCCATAAGCCCCATCCTAGTAGAACCAGAGATAGTGTTAAAATAAGAACTGCTAATAATAAGCGAATAATTCGAACCATAACTCAATTATACACGTGGAAAATTTGTTATTAAGTAAATTTACTCCAGGTTTTAATAAAAATATGCCTCGCTGGATAGACCCTTCACCCGTTGAAATTCCCGCTTCATTCGGGACCCTCAACCTGCTACCGCTTATCGAACAGACTCTCATCCGTCGGGGGTTTACCACACCCGATTCTGTAAAATCATTTCTCGACCCGGATTCCCAACCATCTATCTCCCCTTATGAGCTCCCAGGCATGGACTCAGCTATTGAGCGCATCTTATTAGCTATCCGCGATCATGAGTTGATCTGTATCTGGGGCGATTTTGATGTGGACGGCCAAACATCAACTGCATTGCTGGTCCAGACCTTGCAGGCGCTTGGCGCTGATGTACTCTATCAGCTCCCCATCAGGGCCGTTTCGTCACACGGTGTCCATATCCCGCAGCTGACCGAAAACATTGACCGCGGGGCAAAGCTAATTTTGACCTGCGACACAGGTATCAATGCCCATGAAGCTGTTAATTACGCCAGGTCAAGGGGCGTTGAATTTATCATCACAGATCACCATGAACTTGGCGAGACACTTCCTGAGGCAGTCTCAATTGTCAATCCCAAGTTGCTTCCAAGAGAGCATCCCTTAATAAACTTGGCTGGGGTGGGTGTGGCTTATAAGTTGGCAGAAGCTCTGCTTGAACAGCAACCCTCAGACAAACTCAATCTAAAAGAACTACTCGACCTGGTTGCCCTGGGCTTGATCGCTGATGTTGCTCTGCCCAAAGCCGAAACGCGCAGATTAACTCAAAAGGGGTTGTTGGTGCTTAAAAAAACTCAGCGCATAGGCCTAAAAATCATAGCTGAATTGGCTAACGAGTCGCTTGAGCAAGCAAATGAGGAATTCGTTGGCTTCGTCCTTGGGCCACGATTAAATGCGCTGGGACGCCTTGGGGATGCCAATCCGGCTGTGGAACTATTAATCACAAGCGACCCGGTCCGCGCGCGTGTGTTAGCTGCTCAATTGGAAGGCTTAAATAGCCAACGAAAATTACTAACCAGCCAGGTGTATCGGGCTGCAGAAGCCCAATTGCGCGCTGATCCGTCTTTATTAACCCAACCAGCCATCGTGCTGGGGCATGCAGCTTGGCCAGGTGGGATAGTCGGGATCGTTGCTGGCCGTCTGAAAGAACGCTACAACAAACCTGTCATCTTATTCAATACCGCCGAAGGTGCTCCAGCACGAGGTTCTGCGCGCTCTATTGAAGGCCTGCACATAACAGAAGCCATCGCATCTCAGAGCGAGCTGTTGCTCGGTTTCGGTGGGCACCCGATGGCAGCTGGTTTGTCATTAGAACAGGAGAACATGCCTGCTTTCCGGGTGGGACTAGGCAAATCCATTGAAGGCATGCTTGGGGACGCGGCCTATGAAGAACCCTCATTACAAATCGACGCTTGGTTGCCATTGGAGCAGTTGTCGCTCGATCTGGCCAACTCCCTTGAGCAGCTGGCTCCATTTGGCGCCGGAAATCCTGCGCTGAAATTCGCCACTCGGGACTTGATACTGAAATCCGTCACCAGCATTGGGCGCGCTCGCGAACACAGACGCCTCAACATAGAAGATGTTAATGGGAACCAGCAAAGTATTCTGTGGTGGAATAGCGCGGAGGAAACAATTCCAGAAGGAAAGTTTGATATTGCTTATTCTTTGCGCGCAACTACCTTCCGTGGTGAAAGACAGTTATCTCTTCAATTTATTGCGTACCGCACCCTTGAACCCATTAATGTAGAGATTAAGAGCAGAGAAAGGGAAATTGTAGATTTGCGAAAGACGCTTGAACAAGTGCAAAATTTGGACGTTCAAATTTACGCTGAAGGGCAGCATAATAAGGAAATCGGTGGCATGGACAGATTTGGATTGCAGCCCTCGGATGAATTGGTTATTTATACAGTCCCACCTGGCTCAGCAGAGTTTGGTGCAATTTTGGATCAAGTTAATCCACAGAAAATATATCTGGCCGCAAAAATTTTGCCTTCTGAAAATACAGACGCATTTTTAAAACGCCTGGCAGGCTTGGCCAAATATGCTATCGCAAAGAAAAGAGGAATGACAAATGTGAGAGAGTTGGCTGCGGCGCTTGCCCAGCGCGAAGCGACTGTTCAAATCGGCCTTGAGTGGCTGGCGGCCGGGGGCCATATAGCAGTTACAAGCGAGGAAGATGCGGTTCTTCTATCCACAGGAAATGGTGCAGCCGATCAGTACGTCCAGAAGGAATTATATGTGGCGGTCAAAGGCCTGCTAGAAGAGACAGCCGCATATCGTAGCCATTTCCAGTTGTCCAATCCAGACAGATTATTTAATTAATTTTTTTTACCTTTTGTTTAAAAAAATATTTATAAGTAATTGTTTGCACCTGTCTCAATAACCAAATAGAAACTTCCACGCATATTTAATGATGCTGGTAATAATTATCATTATTGATGTTTACCAAAGATGAGTAAGACCAAGCCCGGTATGGCGAAAGCAAGCCAACAGTCAGTTTCTCCGCATTGATCGAGCCATCAAAATGTCGTTTATAAATCTTGCCAGTGATCATCAAAGCCACCATGGTCGATGTCTTCCGCCGATATTTCGTGATCCGCTTGAGTTGTGGGGTTTGGCCTTTGGGTGCCCAGATAAAGCTAAACGCTTCCGCATAGGACAACCCAAACTCATCTTCAAAAACAATCTCGGCCCCGATCCGCTGCGCTTTTTATATCTTAGGCTAATCCCGGCTCAACCCTTTATCGCGTTCGATGGCACGCGGATATAGTTTTTGTACACTCCAACCTAAACCACGCATCAACCGGCTGATGTAATCGCAATGATAATGCACTCTGAATTTTTGCATAATTACTTTCGGCACCCGGGCTTGGGTCCACTGTTCAGTCGCAAACCCGGCAGTCAGAACTCCTTGCTCCAGTTTTTGGACCAATTTCTATTTATTGGCCGCATTCAATTTTGGCGGGCAACCGCTGGCTTTACGGGTTTGTAAGCCGGATGGACTGCATTGTTCCAAGACCTTCATCCATTTGCTGCTGGTGGCTTCGCTGAGGCTCAGATGCCAGGCGATTTGATCCTGGCTCATCTCTCTAGCTTGGAGCAGGCGGACACCTTCTACTCGCCGCTCTGCCATTTGTTTTCGGGTAAAGCTGTTGGGTTGCCATGTCATACCACTATCTTACTCAAATTTTGTAAACGTCAATAGTATAATATCCCAGTTATAATAGATAATTTATTTAAGCTCCAAAGAATATATAGGACGGTAATTCAAATGAATAATCCATGTTTGCTAAAAATATACTTCCTTTTCATAATTTCCAGTATTCTTATAGGATGCACGCAAACGGAGTCCTTGCCATTGGCTACGTATACCGATTTGCCAGCCTTCACCGCAACGCCAACAGAAGTGAGCTATACAGAAACTCCACAGCCAACCTTCACGCCCACTCCGCAAAAGTTTTTCAAGGATGAGTTTAACCAGGGATTTGATAACTGGACCCATTTCAGTATAAATGGAGAAACCAGTGTCATAAATCCTGGAAATATAGGCGCTAGAATAGCTATTGAAAAAGGATATTTCATTTTCGATATTGAGCGAAAATTGTTTTGGGTATATTCCATATACAACCAATTCACATATGATGACGTACGCATCGATGTCACTGTTGCTAATCGAGGCACAAACAATAATAACATCAGCATCATATGTAGGTATTCAGAAGAAGATGGATGGTATGAGTTTAATATCACAAATAGCGGATTGTATTATATTTACCATGCATTACCTCGCTTTGACGGTTTTGTCGCCTACACTATTCTTGGAGAAGGCGGATCAAACGAAATAAGACAAGGTTTGGAAACAAATGTTTACACTGGTATATGCCATGAAAACACATTGACTCTTATGGTAAATGATCATTTTGTAAGTGAAGTGAAAACAGGTCGATTCGACCTTACTGAAGGAAAAATCGGAATATCCGCTTCAACTTTTTTATCTGTACCTGTAACAGCAAAATTCAACGATATAATTGTTAGTGCCCCTTAGGGAGAATATCATCATGAATTTCATGAACAGGATTCGGGCAATAATTATTATTATTCTGGCATCGTCGGTTATGACAAGTTGCCAGTTATTCGGTCAAGAAGCGATAAAATCCGCCGAGCAATTTACCATTACGGGAAATGAACCTGGCCATCAAGCACAAACTCTTAGCGCAGCGACCAATTCACAAAACTCGCTTTCGACTCAAACGCCAACGCCCGATGCTGCAGCACCTGCTATAGATCTAGATATCTCCGACCTCCCAGCTGGTTTTCTTAAGGTGCCCGATGAAATCACCGGCTTTACAACAGAACAAATCTCAGGAAAAACGTTTTCAAATCATAATCCGTTTCTTTTTTATAACGGAATAAATGATCAGCTTGTTATTGGATTTACAACGCACCTGGATTCTGAATCTGACATTAATGAATTTAGCGCTTTGATCGAAAAACCTGAGAGAGCAATTAGCATATTTGCTAAAAACTTCCGGGCAACCAGCATATTAAATGAGCCCGATATAAATATTCTTAATTTAGCGGATATTTCTGCTGCCAACAAGAAAATCACACTCAATATAGCGAATACCCCGAATAGCAAGCTTTCATATCTCACGACACTAGTAGTATTTCAAACAAATGATATCGGTGTTTTTATTGTGGAAATGTTCGAAAAAAACCAATATGGACGCTCAATTTTCCCCGATTATGGCACTAAATTCTTTAACAAGATTGATGCCCTGACCACAATATCGAAACTCACAATCAGCGATGAGCCTTCTACGCAAGAAAATAAAAATTGGATGGATCCAGGCCCATGGCTATTATCAGATAATTACGAAACTATTCAATTTGAGGAAATAGGAATTACACAGGAAGAAAAAGACACAATAGGTTTTGAAGCTGATTTTAATTTCGCTTACAAAAATCTTGACAACACACAGGTCGTTATCGGATTTGTCAAATTACTTGAATCTTATGAAGAAATAGGTTTATTCGATGTACAAATCGATTTAGAAAATCGGAATAAACAAAACAGTGCATTGTCCACTATTTTAATTAATTTAGCGACAGCTATAGATATGGAAATCCTGGAAGAAAATCTATCCTATAACACGGAAGAAAACGGACACACCAACGTATTTGATTCAGCAGATTCAGCAGATGGAAGAACTATTATCGCCAAACTAAACGGGCAAACATATCAGTTAGAAGAGACCGTATTTCGCAAGGAAAATTATGGTTTTTTGGTTTTCAGCTACCAGGCTACAGAAACCCTAAAAAAAAACGAACTTCTTTCCAATCAGTATCTAAGCGGAAGACTAAACCTGACATTATCGGCTACACAACCATTTCGAGTGGATCCTTCCATTCAAGAATATAAGGGGCTAAGTGAATTAGTTCCTAATATCCCACAGAAAAACCCGTCTATTGGAAAAATTGAAATACCATTTCAAGAGCTTCTTCCTGACTACATTCAAACTCCACCAAATTTGCTAAATTTAACAACCGAACTGGCTTCAGGACAATCGTTCTCAAAAGCTACCTTATTCCATTTGGCAGGAAATAACATAACACTAATTGGATTTACCACACCGCTAGAAAATATAGATGACATAACAAACTTCAATACAATATTATCGGGGCCTGAATCTTCGCTTACAAACATCTTGGATTTTTATAATGCGTCCAGCTATACAGTAGAAAAAACCAGGAAAGCGTTTGCAACATTAGGTGAAGACCAAAAATATATAAGCATTAATCTTTTTACACCGAATGATGTCAAAGGCCGAAAGGTAGAGATGGTGGCATTTCAAAATAATAACACTGGCTACTATTTCGTAATTACATATTCCGCCTTTTATGCTGGCGCTTCAATTTTCCCTGACTTTCCAAATAAATTGGTACATAAGATGGATGAGCAATCTGAAAATGCGACTGCAACCCCCTCTCCACTAAATCTGTATACCACGCCCGAATCAAAAAATCCATTAGTAGCCTGGATAGAGCCCGGCAAGGAATATATCGTGAAAGGATTTGACAGGGTTACCCTGGAAGAGATTCTCATTACCAAGGAAGAGTGGGCAGAAATTGGGCTCGAGTATGATACGTTATTTATTTACAAGAATCCAAATGGACCGCAAATTATTCTTGGATACAATGTTTTACTCAATACTTACCAAGATATTGGAAAGTTCGAAATAGATCTCACAAAACTTGATCCGCTATTAATAAAATTGGCTTCAGCAGTAGGGGCCACTAGCTTGGAATTGCAAAAATCTAAAGAGATTGATTTATTCTCTGTTTCAGAATGCAACAAATGGCGTTCCCTTACAGGATTTTTGAGTGGTGTACTCTATCGCTTTCAAATAGTGAAAACCCGCGAAGAAAACGTTGGCTTTATGATATTTTCAGTAGAGCCAGCTTCAAACAAAGACGATCTAAATACAGATTATGATTTTATTTCAAACGCATGCAATGCAACAATTTCACCGTTATTCATTACTAGAGGATTCCGAATTAGCTTTCCGGTTTACAAAGCAGAGGAGATTTTAGGTGCGCCACCGACACCTTAGTAGAAACATGCAACCGCAAATGAATCGCATCTTTTTGATCTTATTTTAGCTAATTTATACCGAACTTCACTCATTTATTATTTCGATGCTGCTAAAATGTGATTATTTCCTATCCTTTTTCCACCGCACGCCAGTCTGCACACCTATTGGTAGGCATAGAAACCACTAGAAGAAACCAGAGCGTCGTGTGCAGAGCAGAGACAGCATCCTATCGGAATTACATTGCTTCATTAAAAGACCCTACAGGTCTAGGTAGCCTGTAGGGTCTCACAAAATTTACCTACGGCACGTCGAACAGCAGGTAACCGGACCAGGGGCCGATATTGCCTTTTCCATCTACAGCCCGGACGCGCCATTGGTAGTTTGCTCCGGCGCAGCTCAACCCAGAGGTCGAGGCCTGCGTGTTGCCTGTGCTGCCTGACTCTGTCCCAGCGCCTTCCAATGCCCATTCATAGTGGTCGATGCCGTTCGGATTGCTAACAGCCGACCAATTCAATGTCACACCGCCAGTCACACCCCCCACACCCCCACAGTTCAACGTGCCGCTCGGCGAAGCCGGGTTGGGCGCTGTCAGCGGAGCAGGTTGGGTGTCGGTGGCTTTGGGCAGCGGTGGTGGTGATATCACCGGTACACCACTAGTATCACCCGCGACCGTGACGGTACCATCCCATATCCAGCAATCAG
Organism: Anaerolineae bacterium; assembly: GCA_030123675.1. Classification (GTDB taxonomy): domain Bacteria; phylum Chloroflexota; class Anaerolineae; order Anaerolineales; family Villigracilaceae; genus JAABUE01. Next base: position 18,436 of record JASJYH010000049.1, read on the forward strand.
CCACACCCAGGATCCCGATCACCCACCAGGATCTATCCGGGTTGCTGCCGGTGATCGGGGCAGTTTCGTCTTTGAGCAGGCTAGTGCTGACCCCATAATCCACACTGGGTCCCAGGCGGCAATTGGCATTTTGGTCAGCTGTAGCAGTGGGTCCGCTTTGCTGAGCAATTATGGTCGCCGTAGCAGTCTCATCCTCAGCAGGGATAATCTGTGCAGTTTGCTCGCCACCCACATGGACCGTGATGATGTTTGATTCGAAGGTGCTTCCGGCCGAAGTTGTCACGAACACCTGCAGAGTGTAGGTGCCGGCCTGCTCGGGCCGCCAGGGCTGGAACATCGCCCCGCTGCGCATGGGCTTGGTAAGCTTATCTTCCCGCAGCGGTTCAGCGTTCACCGACAGGTATACCCGCGCCGCGCCGCCTGT
>JASJYH010000004.1 GCA_030123675.1 Anaerolineae bacterium
GGGCGCAAAACAGCCAGGCGACGAGGCGCGCGTTTGTTTAAGTCCTCCCGAATAGAGGCTTCCAACAGTGACATATCTATCACGCTATTTGTTTTGGCAACCCCGACTTTCTTGATAAATGTATGGATTGCTTCTTTCGTATAGCCACGTCGGCGTAAAGCTCGCAGGGTAGGCATGCGCGGATCATCCCAACCGCTGACGAGGCCTTCATCGACTAATTGGCGAAGATAGCGCTTGCTCAGGATTGTGTAATTGATATTCAAGCGCGCAAACTCAATCTGGCGCGGTTTGAATACATTCAACTGATCCAAAAACCATTCGTACAGCGGGCGGTGATTTTCATATTCGAGCGAGCAAAGCGAATGGGTGATGCCTTCCATCGAGTCGTTCTGACCATGCGACCAATCGTACATCGGATAAATTTTCCAGGTGAATCCGGTACGATGATGAGCGGGCTTGTGGATAATGCGATAAAGGACCGGGTCGCGCATATTGAGGTTGGGATGGGCCATATCGATTTTTGCACGCAGCACGCGGGAGCCGTCAGGAAATTCACCCGATTTCATCTTTTCGAGCAGGTCCAAATTCTCTTCCACGGATCGGTTCCGAAATGGGCTTTCAACGCCCGGCTCAGTTAATGTTCCGCGATTAATACGGACTTCATCTGGGGTTTGATCATCGACATAGGCTTTTCCATTTTTGACCAGTTTTACTGCCCACTCATAGAGCTCATCGAAATAATCGGATGCGTAGGTTTCCTTGACCCATTCGATACCCAGCCATTTTGCATCTTCTTTTATGGCCTCCACATATTCCAGATCTTCCTTGACGGGATTGGTATCGTCAAAGCGTAGATAAAGCTCGCCACCTTGTTCTTTTGCGATCAAATAATCAATTAGGAAGGCCTTAGCATGGCCGATATGCAGGTACCCATTGGGTTCGGGGGGCAGACGCGTACGGACGGTTTTGAAGCGGCCTGCCTTCAAATCTTCTGCGACGGCCTCGCGGATAAAATCAGTTGGTTGGCTGTCTTCGTTTTGGGTCATATCCTCAACCTTTAGTGCCTAATATATTTATTGGGCTATTGGAAACGCTTATTGTCATTACGAACAGCTAGGGACGAGCAGTCTTTGCAGTGGTTGATATCTAATTACCGATTAAAGTGACCCAACCTGCGGGGGATAATTCCTCGCCATAAAATATCCGAAATGACATTCCAAATAGTTAGCAATTATCCCACATTCCAAATCCTAAGTTCTCAGTGAAATTGGAGCAGAAAATGGGATACTAACAATACGAGTGTAGTCCATATCATATTGCCGATTTATTCCCCGAAGTAGGGCTATAGTTTGACTTCTATTTCTGAGCATGGTAAAATTTTGGCCGCTGAAGGTGGGGGCTCGTCTAATGGTAGGACGGCTGTTTCTGGAACAGTAAGTAATGGTTCGAATCCATTGCCCCCAGCATATATGAGTTTTGGGGGGCTTATTTGGGGTCTAATAGATTGATTTCCCATTTAGCATTGCTCACCCGAATCGAAGTCACATTACCAGGCCAATATAAAAATGACCAGTAGCTGGCGCCCCGTAAGGTAGACGGGTTGCGCCCTGTAGTAATTATTATATGATTGGGGGTGTAATGCGCAAAATATGTTTCTCTGTTGATCGATGCCCGCCCAAGGGTGGGGTCCAGCGCCACCCAGCCAACTTGGGGCAAATAGACATCCAGCCAGGCGTGCTCGGTCTGAGCTAACCCTTCTTTTTTCTCATTTTCTTTTAAATACAACAAGCCTTCATAATAACGGGCCGGGATGCCTTCTGAGCGGCTTAGAGCAATCACAAGCGAAGCATATTCGGTGCAGTCTGATCCCATGCGCCCAAAAGTTGCTTGGGCACCCCACGCGTTGCGGTTAAAGGTATAAATTAATTCGTCGCCAGCTTGATCGTAAAATGCGCGCACCTGATCGCAGACAGATTCTTTCCCAATCGAAAGGTCCTTGGCAAGCCCAAATATTTGTGGGTTGGCCGATTCGATGTGCAATTCGGGTTGGGTGAATTGATCTGGGAGATCACCAACGCAGGCGCCCAGGTTATAAATAATTTCATTTACAGATAGTTGATATTCGATTTCTATCGAAATTTCCTCCCCGGGAGGATGGTCGCTGAGATCGAACTCTGCGTATTCGTTTCCATATTCGTCAGTCACTAAAGTGTACTTGTCCGTGGAGATTATTCTTGAATGGACCTGCTGGTAGGGTGGAAAATCACGGATGAGTGCAACCCACAAGTTCGCTTTTGCGGGCGGCTGGTCGCCTTCATTTACCAAAGTCAATTGTTGTCTAACGGTATACTCTCTGGTTGCGGTAACAGAGGCGAATGATGAGAGCGTATCCTCCGAAATTATTGGGCTTTCGGAGCCGCAAGCCGAACTAATTAATAGTAATGTGAAAATCCAACTTTTTCCCTTGCTTAAAACCACTATCTCATTACTCCAAATTTACAATTGCTGAAACTGAAGAATTGCTATTCCTTCGCTATTGATCATTTAACCCAAGGAGTTCTTTTTCTTGCTCGCCCAAGCTCGCTGCTATTTCAGGCGGAATATGTTGTCTGCGATTGTCTGCGTGGGGTATATCGGCTCTTAAATAATGGGCCAAAATTGCCCGGCGATGTCCATCCGTATTGTTGGGACGGCCCGCGTGCCAACAATGACCGTTAAATACAAGCACATCTCCAGCCTGGCCCTCGACAATAATTTCTTTTGGATGGACTGCATATAAATCCTGTAAACCTTCCTTGGGCAGAGCCTCAAACAAATGCGATCCAGGAACGAGACGCGTCGCACCATTTTCGACCGTAAAATCATCTAACATCCAAATGGCTGTACAAGCGTTAAACCCTAGTTCATCTTGTTTTGTAGCGTTATCCGTGTCGCAGTGATATGGCATTATGGCCCCGGTCTGCGGAGGAACATCCCGTGCATTTAACATACTTAACCTAATTTCTGGTCCCATAACGAACTCCACAATTTCCAAAATATCAGCGTGCGAATAAATTTTAATGAAAATATTGCCTTTGTTGGCCAAATTTGCGAGCCGCCGAATGTCGGGCTCGATATAATTTTCAATCCCTGCTGCCTGGCCTTCTTCCTCCCATAATTTTTCAAGCCGTGCTCGCAAATTAATCAATTCAGTGGTTGAAACGACATTTTTTAGCAGAAGGTATCCATCTAATTCAAGTTGGGTAATTTGTTTATCGTTCATCTCGGCCTCTGATAAAAATAGGTTCTAACAGTTTATGGGAATATCAACAATATGGCAAGCCTGAAATCTATTTATCAATTATAGGATTGATTGGTGAGAATTAAATTAATTAGAGCGGCTTATTCGCTATGGTATAGTAACGGCTTGTGAAGCTCAAAATAGACCATCTCATTCGCAGCAAACGAAGGACACTTTCACTCATCGTCGAGACAGACGGGACCTTGACTGTGCGTGCGCCTCAACGGATGAAAGAAACCGCCATCCGGAAATTTGTCGAGCAGCAGGGGGACTGGATCAAACGGAAGCAAGCTCGAGCCCAGGAAGATGCGCTGCCTGAGCGTCAGTTTGTCCCTGGGGAATATTTCATGTATCTAGGGGAAGAGTTTCCGCTGCGCCTCGTTCAACGCCAAAAACCTGCTCTCGTTATGGACAAAGTCTTCAAGCTGAGCGAATCCGCCCAGCCCCAGGCCAAGTCCGTTTTTGAGGCTTGGTACAAAAATCAAGCAGGCACGCTGATTCCGGAGCGAGTCAATCTATATGCGCGTAGGGATAAGTTCAAGTTTAATAAACTGCGCATTTCGTCGGCCCGGAAGCGTTGGGGCTCGTGTAGTGCCAAAAGGACCTTGAGTTTTACCTGGCGATTGGTGATGGCGCCCTTGGATGTGATCGATTATGTGGTCGTGCATGAATTATGCCATCTTATACGCCTGGATCATTCAGAAAAATATTGGGATTTAGTGGCAGGGATATTGCCCGATTACAAACTGAAGCGGAAATGGTTGAAAGATAACGGCCGCTTTTTGATTTTATAACCAATAAACTTGTTGAAATTAAACCTCTTCAAAATAATTATTACTCCAAAAAGAGTGTTATCTTAATTCAACGGAGGCGCAATTGGGGGTTAATTGAGCAAATATATCCCTTAAGGCAACCATCATTCCTCTTGAGATCTCAATCCATACAGATAAGATGGTTTGTTTAAAGAGACAAGACTTCCATACTTCCTCCAAAATTCCTTCAGAATTTCTCCAGATTTGATATCTATAATTGGATTATTGATCAAATTTAATCCAGCCATAATTGGTTAGTATAAGGAGAAATTTTATGCTTAAGAAAAAATATTAGCACTTTATATTAGGAAAACCGTCAGGCTAGCAGGCTAACCCCAAGGGGTTTGAGTCCAGCTTGGCAAGAGAACAATAGATTAGAAATCTGGAGGTAAATTAAAATGTCAAAACGAAAAACTTTAACGATAGTTGGTTTGCTTAGTGCTATCGCGTTATTCATAATTGGTACGGTTCTGTTTCTCAATCAAAGCAATCTCGATCAAGGTGGCAAAGCGCTCACAAATAGGCACTCACGCATCTCAGAGCCATTCCGCTTTTCTTTGGCGGCTGAGTGTGAGGATGACGACGAGGCTGAATTCGGGGCAAGCCTTGAAGTTGACTGTGTAGAAGGTGATCGTGGCGGCCGCGATGATGATGATCGTGAAGGCTATGATGATGACGATGACGGAATCTTTTCAAGCCGTGGTTTTAGAGGCGGCTTTGGCAGGGCGATTGGCCCCATGTTATTCTTAGCCCCCGCTCTGTTGGTTGTAGCGGTTTTTGGAGGCGCCTGGGCCTTTCGGCGAGCACGCAGCAAACCAAATACTTTTACAAATGATGATTCATCGGAAGGTGATGACGAAGAAGAGTACGGCAAAAGTGAGTAAACAATAGAAGTTAGTAGCTATAAATAATTAATATATTTCTTAGCTACTAGCCTCGAATTTGCCGTGAGTACCAACCAGCGCTTATTGTATACTTATCCCTATGACTCAACGAATACTTGTCGTCGATGACGATAAAGAAATAGTCCGATTAATCCGCAGCTATCTTGAGAAATCAGGTTACGAAGTCCTAACAGCCTATACTGGCGAAACTGCCTTACACACGATCCGTCGGGACAAACCCGATCTGATCGTGCTTGACCTGGTGCTACCCGACCGTGACGGCTGGGATCTGACCCGCATCATCCGCTCCGATGAAAAGCTGCAGGCTTTGCCTATCATCATGCTGAGCGCGCGGGTTGAGGATACGGATAAAATAGTAGGCCTTGAAATTGGGGCCGATGACTACATTACAAAGCCGTTCAACCCACATGAAGTGCTTGCCCGTGTGCGGGCACTGCTGCGGCGAGCACAGCCCGGCCTGACCGCATTGCCGGCCGTGTTATTGATAAACGGCCTAAAACTTGACATTGACCAACGGGCGCTTTGGGTTCAGGACAATTCTGTTGACCTAACCCCCACCGAGTTCGAAATATTAAAGGTATTTATGGAATCCCCCAATTTTGTGTTCACCCGGGATGAATTGATCGAAAAATCAATGGGATATGCTGTTGAAGGATTGGGCCGCACTCTCGACAGCCACATTAAAAACCTACGCCAAAAAATTGAACCTGACCCGCATAATCCCGCGTACATCCAAACCGTACACGGGGTAGGCTACAAGATGGTTACACGAGACTAAACCGATGAACCGACTCTGGATTCGGATCAGCCTAACGATTGTAGGCATCATCTTGTTCCTCGTAATCCTGCCTTTGGCTTTCAGCATTGGTCGCCAGACCTTTGATTTTGACGATAATCGCCTGGGATTCGATGACCGGGGCAGTTTATTCGAGCGGACCTTCTTTATTCGGGAAGAATCAGACGATTCGCATGAAGAAGGATTTGAAGATGACGATTTATATGCGCCTGTACCGGGCTATCTTGTGCTCCGTTCTGTCCTGCAGATCATGGTTGTGGTAACGATTGTTGCCGTAATCGCAGGCATTGTGCTCAGCAGGAGTTTGATCAAACCGCTCGACAACTTGGTTAAAGGGGCCCGTGCGCTTGCGGCCCATGATTTAAGTCAGCGGGTTGTCGTTAAGGGCAGTCTCGAGATGCAATCTGTCGCGCGCGCGTTCAATGAAATGGCCGATGAACTCGAAACAGCAGAGACGCTTCGCAGCAACATGCTGACCGACGTCGCCCATGAGCTGCGAACCCCGCTCACGGTGTTACAGGGAAACCTGCGTGCAATTCTTGATGATATCTATGCACTCGACAAATCTGAAATTGCGCGCCTGTATGACCAGACCCGCCACTTAACCCGGCTGGTCAACGATTTGCGCGAAATAGCCCAGGCAGAAGCGAATCAGCTCAAGCTTGATCTTGTTCCGATTGATTTGGCGAAGCTGGTTAAAGATGCTGGAATTAACTTTTCGCCTATCGCCGAAGCCGAGGGAATTAATTTGGAGCTGCAGATCCCAGATAAGGTGCCATCCATTCAGGGGGACGCGGCCCGGCTGACCCAGTGTCTGCATAATCTAATTGATAACGCGTTGAGGCACACACCTCGTGCTGGAACTATTCAAATTAAGCTGCAAGCAGGAAAGAAATTCGTTAAAATAAGCGTATCCAACGATGGCGATGGAATTAGTGCGGAACACCTGCCCCATGTATTCGACCGCTTTTATCGTTATGTCAATGCCGGGGATCGCAAGTATTCCGGCTCGGGATTGGGATTAGCAATCGTTAAATCGATGGTTGAATTGCACGGGGGCGACGTACGGGTTGAGAGCCAGGGCTCCGGGAAAGGGACAGTATTCGTCATCCGATTACCAATAAGTTGACTTGGGGTTCCATCCAATATTTCCCCCTATATTTGGGAGAACAAAGTTAGGCTAAACGTGGGCAATTATTGTCTATTTACCCCCTTACAATTACATGGATATAGAACTGATCACCATATGTGAGAGTTTTAAGCTTTACAAATGAACCGGAAAGATAGCCGGGGTTATTGCCCAGCCAGATGATGTCCCAAATAATTTGTAATTCCGGTTTGAGTAAAGAAGTCAGGGTCTTATTGCCTTAATCAGCTTGAGAAAAATAGGCCAAATATTCTTCCCGGACAGGTGAAAAGACCTCGATCACAACCGACTGTTCCAATCCGGTGGCGCTGTGTTCTACATCGCCGGCGATGTTCCAACTGTCGCCAGGCTTGGCGATGTGTTTTTCTCCCTCTACTTGAAACTCCATTTGGCCGGAGATCAGAAAACCAGTCTGTTCGTGAGGGTGGCTATGAAGCGGCAAATGCGCCCCTTTTTCGAAATGAACTTCGACCATTAAGGTTTTATCGCCATATACAAGAGTTTTAATACTAACGCCTTTGACAACTTCGGTGAATCTATTTTCTTTTTGTTTTTCAAACATATATGGCCTCGATTATTTTGGTCTAAATTTTGATCAATTTTAACAGCTGATCGAATATTGTACAGCTATATGCGTATAGCAAACGCATTGTTTTTAATAAAATAAGGGCAAAGATACATATTTTATCCTTGCCCTTATTGTTTGGTTTTGCTTATTTTACGCTATGGCTTTTTTGGGACGGAACCAGGTAGTCCACTCTCGATTTTCCCAGACCACCAATATGGGCGCTGCGATGAATATGGATGAGTAGGTGCCGCTCATCAGGCCGACCAGCAGCACTATTGAGAACTCTTGCAAACTCTCACCGCCAAACATGGCCAGTGCCAACAACAAGAATTCGACCGTCATTAACTGGGTGTTGATCGAACGTTGCAAGGTCTGGATGATGGAGTGATTGACCAGCGTTTCGTATTTCAGACGTCGGAAGATGTTGGCGTTCTCACGGATGCGATCGAAGACCACGATCGAATCTTGCATCGAAAAGCCGATCACGGTTAACAAGGCCGTTAGGAAGAGAGAGTTTATCTCCCAACCAAAGAAATAACTGCCGACCGCAGTTACGCTAAAAATTATGCCAACATCATGCAACATTGCAATTATAGCGGAAATGCCATAGCGGAAGGCGTTCTTTATTCCCCGAAACGACCAAGCGATGAACAAAACCACCAAAACGGCAGCCAGCGCAACGGCTTGAGCGCCGCGGGTGGTCACTTGGGCCCCGATGCTGGGGCCAACGCTGTTGAACCGGAGTACATTTGGCTTGCCGATTGTGTCGCTGATCGCGGTTAAGATCTCATCCCGGATTTCATTTTCAAGAAATTCCGAACGGATGATGTATAAGTCCAATTCACTGGTTTGCACTTGGACCTCTTGAATGCCTGCGGATTCGTATATCGCGATAATTTCAGCTGGTTTAGGCCTTTTGCTATCAAAGGTGATTTCAAGTAAACTGCCGCCGATAAAATCGATCGAAAGGGGCAGTCCGCCTGTAAACAGGATGATTAGTCCAGGAATAATAAAAAGCAGGGACAATCCGAAGAAAAGGTAGCGTTTACCAAGAATATTCATTAAAACTCTATTGCTAAATCCCGAACCAGCGTTCCAAGTTCTTGGGTTTGAACCATTCAAGAGCCAGCGCTAGTAAAGTGCGTGTGATATATAAGGCGGAGAACAAACTGATGAGCACTCCAATTGCCAAGGTTAGTGAAAAGCCTTTTACTATAGTAGCCCCAAATGTATTCCCAAACCAATATAGAATGCCAGAAGTGATTAGAATGGCGATGTTTGAATCACGGATGGAAGGCCAAGCCCGAGTCCAGGCCTGGCCAAAAGATTGTTTGAGTGTTTTCCCGTTACGCAACTCTTCTTTAAGGCGTTCGAAAACCAGGATATTCGCGTCTAAGGCTGAGCCGGTACTGAGCATGATCCCAGCAATACCCGGCAATGTTAGGGTCACGCCAATTAGCTTGAATACTGCCAGCAAAATAATTGCATACATAATTATCGAAATATTGGCCATGATACCTGGTAGGCGATAGTAGATGCCCATGAATAAAATAACAATAATGATCCCAATTAAGCCGGCCCGCAGGCTGCGATTGAGCGAATCTTCACCAAGGGTGGGTCCGATGATGCGCGTCTCGACAACCTTCAAAGGAATTGGCAGGGAACCGTAGCGCAACTGCACGGCCAGGGCGTTGGCCGAATCGTTTGTAAAATTACCGCTAATTGTGCCACTGCCATCTGGAATGGATCCCTGTATTACTGGGGATGAAATAACTTGCTTATCAAGAACAATCGAAAGATACTTGCCTATGTTGGCCGCAGTGTATGTGGCAAAAATATCGGTCCCATTGGGTTTAAGTTCGAACGCTACCAAGATTTCCCCTGTAAATTGATCTCGGGTTACATTTACCCTAAGCAGATCACTGCCAGTCATAACCGTATGGTAAATGGTAGACTCAGCCGGCTCATCAATCGGGGTCTCGTTATCTGCTTGCACACCAAAATCTGTCTGGATTACCAAACCGGCTGGTAAAGGAATATCGCCAGCATCAACAAACTCGAGTAAGCCTGTTTGTTGAATGGTAGCGAGCACATCCTGCGCTTGTTCCAAGCCGGGAAATTCGCCCACAATCAAGCGATCTCCAGCGACCTGAAGAACATTTTCACTCACCCCCAACGCGTTGGTTCGATTTTCCAAGATGCGTCTTGCCGTTTCCATTGACTCGGCATCTATGTCGGCATTTTCAGGCAAATCCGCTTCAAGCAGCACTTGCAAGCCGCCCCGTAAGTCGAGACCCAGCCGGGTGGATATGTTTCGATCAATAAGGCGCTGGTCGTTGAAGGGGTTGTAGAGGATCAGGGTATCATTCAGGTCGATCCACAGCCCCAACGCCAATATGGCCAAAATGATGATCAAGCGGTTATAGGCGTTTTGAATCATGTCGTGAAGAGTCTCCGTCCAACAAAATACCAGCCTCAGGCTGGCGGGGGTGATTATACACCCATTGTATGTCGTTCGGTAGGGCTTATTTGGAAAAACCTGCCTCTAGCGCCCCCACTTGATTTGGAGAGAAGGATCCTTGCCCCGCTCGAAGTGGCGCAAGTTAGGTGCGGGCCATTAGGGCGTGACCCATTCCGCATACAAATCCGTCAGGTCACAATTGCAATGCTGCTCTGCTAAGACCTTTAGGCTACTTCCGGTGCTGAGGCCCCAAGAATTAATCTGAACATATTCTTTTATGAAGGCCTCAAATGAATCTTCGCCCATAATATCACGCAAGGCCTCAAAGAAGAATGCTCCACGTCCGTACACAATTGCCCCATATTCTGCGCCATTATACTCCGAGACGGGCAAGCCAATAGGCGTTTCAGGATATGCAGTCCTTCTCCAGCGCTCTCGCAACGTATACTCAAATCCAACATCGCCGAATTTGCCATGTTTGTCCACGAAATATTGCCAGGTCACGAACTGGGTTAATGATTCATCCAGCCAGGGTTCATTAAGCTGGTCATTGCCAACCAGATTGTAAAACCACTGGTGGCCGGCCTCATGCACAACTGTTGCCTCCAAATAAAGATTATCTGCAGCTTTACTTATCGATCCGTCTCCATAATAAATTCGATCGTTCAGGGCAATAATTCCCGGATATTCGATCCCTAATGCATATGTCGGGGTCGAAATAATATCGAATTCTGAATAGGGATAAGGCCCTAGCCAATCGCCAAAAAATTCAATAGCTCCCGCAGCCACTTCAATCGCCATCTTGGAGCCGGCCTGCAGCTCTTTGGGGGCGTAACTATTATAGGTGATTTCCCCAATAGTTTTGGTGATGACTTGGTAATCTGGAGAGGCAGCCATGTAGAAATCCCGAACAGGGCCCGCAGCGTAGGTGACGATTTGCCTGCTACCGTTATCTTCACGTTTGATTTCTCTTCCAGCTGCGACAAGAACCAAATGTTCCGGTGCATCAACTGTCACTAGGAAAAAGCTTGCATCCGCATACGTTGGGTCACCTTGCGCAGCCGGTATTTCAGCATTCCAACCTTCGTCATCATACACAGCGATCATGGGATACGCATGTGCCAATGTCAAGACACCATCGACAAAGGCCAAGATACCATAGTTGGATGTGATCTTAGTTGGTACAGTGACCGCAAATTCAAGTGTTATCTCAGCACTCTCACTCGGTTGTAGGGGGTCTGGTAGTGGGACGCGCATCAGGCTGTTTTGTAAGCTATAAATTGGATCAATTGACTCCCCATTCACTTGTAGATTATCCACTATCATTTCCCCGTTTAATACATTGGGCAACAGCCGAAAATGAATTTCTTCCAGGGCAACATTCTCCTGATTCGTATATAGAACTTTTTGAGTCCCATGAATTTGGGTGAGGGAATCAGAAATTGTATATTCTATTGTGTAGAAGCTGGCCTGCCTTAGACTTTCCAAGAAATGCTGGTGAGACTCGATCAAACCCTCTCGGAATATTTCCAAAGGACCCTCACCTGTATCCGAACCTGGATCGATTTGGCCTGCTTTCGAACTAGAAGCGGCCGGAATTGTGCTTTCATTTTTTTGACCGGAGCGAAAGTTAGGATTCAGACAAGCGCTAAGAATCAAGACCCAGAGAGTGAGCCAAAAGAATTGTAATTGCATATTGTGCTTCTCAAGCTAGTAGCGTTAGGTTGATCTATCGTGCTGGCCTTTTTTGATAAAGGCCAAAGCATGATTGATTACTTCTTGGATGGTTAAGTTATCAGTTTCAAGAAACAAATCGGCGTACTTTTTGGCATGTGCCAACCGACGTTGCTGCTCTTCGTAGTCGACTTCGGTCCAATAAATCATTTGGCTTCGTCTCTGTTTTGTAACCGCAAAAGAGGCTTGCAGGAATATCAAAACATCCGGGTTGGTGAGCCGTTTCCACATGTCTTTTACATAGGAATGCTCTTGGGCAATCTGGCGAGTAGGATACCCTAAATCATCAAGTTTTTGGGTTAGGGTAGATTTCCCAGATCCGCACGGCCCAACCACTCCAATGAAAGGCAGGTTACTGACTGTCATGAATTAATTTGTGCAACCTATCCGGGCGGCCCAACCCTCCCAATGGGTCATTGCCAAGAATAGGATGGGCGTCTAGCGGGTGAAAATTTAAATTGCGATCCTGTCGCAATAATATTATGCTCATGTAGTAACCTCTTTGATTGCTCCTCTTGTCTGGTGTTCAAGCGCACAGCCGGGAGTAATCTGTATCCCAGCCAGGCTGTAAGCTGCAGCCTCGATCCTAACAGGAGGGCTGACTTCAGGTTCAGGTTCCGATAAGTAATAGTAACCTATCGCGCCCTGAAGCCCTTAACATTCTCCGTCTCGATTTGCTCACACTCAAGCCTACCTAATAGGTAATCGGACACTCATCCGGCGAACAGCATCACCGACTCCTGAACGTACTTTCAATACAACGACACTGATATCATCAGCCGGGCGACCTTTGTCCAGGGAAACTGCATGTGCTAGCAGCGCATCCGATAATTCATTTGGGCTTGGATCACCCTCTTCGAGTACAGCCCGAATTTTATTGTATACATCCATAGGATGACCGTGCCGCTTTCCGGCATGGGTCAATCCATCGGTGTACATTACAATGGTAAGCCCAGGTGTGAGCTCTAATTCAGTGATGACCGGGCGAATGTCCCTGCGAATCCCTAATGAAGAACTGGCTGTGTCCAACCAATCGACTCGGTCTGCATGGCAGATGAAAATCGGAACAGGGTTATTACGTGATAACACCACGGTATTCGATTCTAAATCGATAGAAGCGATGTTCATGGTGCAAGAAACCTTTCCATTTTTGTCAGTATAAAGCGCGTCAGAGACAGCCCGTGCGTCCGCACCATCCCGGACGCCTTCGGCCAGCAAGCCAATCACTTTCCGAACCACCATCATTGATACCGCTTTGGCTCCCCGCCCTGAGGTTTGTCCATCAGCCAGTACCACCGATACCCCGCCTTTGGGGCGCTCAACTACTTCAAGAGTATCCCCACTCTCTGAAGAGGCATACTTATTTATTTTTGCCACCGCAATTTGAACTTCCATAAGGATATTCTACATTGTTTCAAGCTTGACGTCATCCCTTGAAAAAGCTATAATTCGCCCGTTAATACTTCCAATAACAGATAGATTTAAATTTATTATGCTCGGCAAGTTGCCTGGTAAAGGGTACGAATAAGGAGAAAGACATGACCCCTCAACCGAAAAGAAAGATATCCAAGGGTCGCCGCAATCGGCGTCGTGCACATCACAGCCTAACGGCACGTAATTTAGTATCGTGTAGCAATTGCGGATCATTGCGATTGCCACATATTGTTTGTCAAAATTGTGGTCATTACAAGGGCCGCGAGGTGATCGAAATCGAGAGTGAAAAACAGGCCGAATAACAAACCACGAGCCGTGAAAATCACGGCTCGTTTGTGTTTAATGGCCTTTAGGTGAAAAAATGGATCTTGATTCAAAAACCACAACTTTCGTTTTTCCCGGTCAGGGTTCCCAAACCCTTGGCATGGGGCGAGATTTAGCAAATGAATATTCTGCTGCAAAACATACTTTTGAGGAAGCCAATGATATCCTCGGATTTGATCTGTCAAAGATTTTATGGGATGGGCCGGCCGACGATCTAAATGACACCATAAATACCCAACCAGCACTTTATGTTCATTCAATCGCAGCCCTAAATGTATTCACGCATCATTATCCTGACTTTAGGCCTGCTTCCGTTGCAGGACATTCCCTCGGCGAACTTACTGCTCTAACCGCGGCAGGGGCACTGTCCTTTTCAAATGGATTGAAACTGGTTTGTAAACGGGGTGAGCTTATGAAACTCGCTGGAGAAAAATCTCCCGGGAGTATGGCTGCAATCCTTGGACTAGATATTGCTACGCTCGATAAAGTATGTGCAGATGCAAGCACACAACAGGAAATCGTCCAAGTCGCAAATGATAACTGTCCTGGGCAAGTGGTAATCTCTGGTTCGAAAGACGCAGTTGCGCGTGCCATTGAAGCTGCGAAATCTTCTGGTGCAAAGCGTGGCATTTTATTGGCAGTAAGTATTGCAGCACATTCCCCCTTAATGGATTCGATCAGTGCTGAATGGAATGAAGCAGTAATTTTAAGTGGAATGCTTGAACCGGAAATTCCGGTAATTGGCAATGTACACGCAAAGCAGATGAATACCAAAACTGAACTTCAGGAAGACATTAAATCTCAAATGCATTCACGAGTCCGTTGGACAGAATCGGTGCAGGAAATGCTGAAATCAGGTACTAAGGCGTTTCTCGAAATTGGAACTGGAAATGTATTGATAGGTATGATTCGGCGGATTGATTCTACTGTAGTCAGGCATGCGTTAGGAAACCCAATCGATTTTTCTAATCTTGCTGATTAAACCCAAAACATCCCTATAACGAGCAATAGGGACCTGATGCGTGCAGAAGAAGGAGATATTTCAAATCCTATTCTAAGGAAAAGCTTCGTCGTGTTCAGGAATCGATCCTTGAGAACGAATCACTCGGGTATTCGTCAGATGAAGCTGGTGCCAGTGAACTGCTTTCATTGGGGCTTAAAACTGCTAAAGCAATCGTAAGGTCTACGGGAAATTTGAAATGCTGGACGATGTGTGTAATGAGATCGAAGATGGTGACCGTAGCGCATTGATGCATAATAAAATTTGGATATTTTATAGCAAAACAGTTTCGACAGGGTCAACTAACATTACTAAAAATGGGATTTTTAAGCAGAACAACAATGTGATTGTCCTGCATTCACCTGAAGTTGCTGCATTTTATGAGCGTGAATTTGAAGAATGTGGGCGGGGGAACATGGTTCACTCTCGCCCTCAACCGTTGATCAACAAACTGTAAAAGTAAATGGCAACAAAGTACGAGCTTTGTTTGCTCCTGAAGATGAGATTGTTTCTAAAATTTAATCCTATTTGGATAACGCACAAACCAATATCCGATTTTTGGCCTTCAGCTTTACCCATGACGAATTGGGCGATGCAATGTTGGCACGTGCAATTGCCGGTGTGGATGAATCCGGTGTCTTTGAAAAAGTAGGCAGTCAAACACAGCATGCAGAGCTGACCAAACTTTTTTGTGCAAATATTCCAGTTCGTCAGGATGGTAAGCCTTCCTTCTTAAACCGCAAATATATCGTCGTTGATGATCAAATTGTGATTACAAGTTCACTAAATTTCTCGAACAACGCCAATACAAGCAACGCTGAAAATGTAGTAATAGTAGACACTTCAGATATTGCGGCGTTATATATTCAGGAATTTGACCGCGTATGGACCCAGGGTAAGGTTCCAGATCCTGCTAAATTGAAATGTAACTAGACCATAACTAAATCCTTCAGGTTTCAGAAATATTAGAAAATTTAAATTGATCACTAACTTAATGTATAATCAGCACATGAAAATATCGACTGACAAGTCTGTTTGTCAGCCCCGCATACTCAGCGGTCGATGAAGCATATCTGATCAGAGAAATCTGATCAGATATTTTTAACCTACACAGGATGGTTTATGTACCTATGCAATTCAGCCAACTAAATTGCCAAAACGCTTCCCTTGGCGTTAAACCAAGAGATTACCCCATGTTTCGCTCACAGGAACGGTCAATGATGCTGCGGATGGACTCGCCCGCAAAAAAATGGGAGAAATGTCCGACCCGCCCAAGTTGAAGAAATATTTAAGGCAGGTAGTTAATTCGCGATTGACTGTAGGAGAAATACTATGAAAAGATCACTTAATAACAAGAAACCAACCGAAACTATCATAAAAACTCGATTATCAAATTATGATCTTTCCAATCATGGTATTAGCAATTTGCGGCAAGCATATTGGAATTTACCAGGAGAAGAATTGCAAGAAGAGGCCATTTTTCGTGGTGAGGGCTCAATAGTTAATAATGGTCCCTTTGCGGCATTTACTGGGTTGCATACTGGTAGATCTGCGAACGACAGATATTTGGTTCGAGAACCCAGTACAGATAATCGAATCTGGTGGGGGCAGTACAATCGGCCGATGAATGAAGAGAATTTTGAAAGTTTGTATAATCGCTTACTAGGATATTTACAAGGAAGGGATTTATTTATTCAGGATGTTTATAGCGGCGCAGATGAGAATTACCGCTTACCTACCAGAATATTAACCGAGTATGCTTGGCACAGTATGTTTGTTCGAAATATGTTTATATTGCCTGAATCTACAGAGGAACACAAGCTGTTTGTGCCAGACTTTACAATTATCTCTGTTCCTGGTTTTAAAGCAAATCCGAGCGTTGATAATACAAACTCCGAAACTTTTATAGTTCTTAATTTTGGAAAGAAGGTCGCGATTATTGGCAACAGCGCATATGCCGGCGAAATTAAGAAATCGGTCTTTTCCGTTTTGAATTATTTGCTGCCATTAGAGGGTGTGCTTCCGATGCATTGTTCAGGTAATGCGGATCCCATTGACAGAAACGATGTGGCGCTATTTTTTGGGCTGTCCGGTACTGGAAAAACGACGCTCTCTGCTGACCCCAGCCGCAGCCTTATCGGGGATGACGAACATGGATGGAGTGATGAAGGCGTTTTTAATTTTGAGGGTGGCTGTTACGCCAAGGTAATTGGATTATCAGAAAAAGCTGAACCTGAAATATATGCTACTACCAGTATGTCCGGAACAATTTTGGAAAATGTTCCTTATGACCCTGTAACCCGATTGATTGATCTGAACGATAACTCACTTACAGAAAATACACGCGCATCTTATCCGTTGGAATATATCAAGAATGCGATCCCTGAGAAAAAAGCTGGACACCCAAAAAACATATTCATGCTAACTTGTGATGCCAGTGGTGTCATGCCGCCTATCGCACGCTTAAATCCCGACCAGGCATTGTATCAATTTATTTCAGGCTACACAGCAAAAGTAGGTGGTACTGAGATTGGGATGGGAGCTGAGCCCGAGATAACCTTTTCTGCATGTTTTGGGGCACCGTTTATGGTCCATCACCCCTCGGTATATGCTGAATTATTACGTAAAAAGATCGAGCAATATGAAGCTAGTTGTTGGTTGGTCAACACGGGATGGGTCGGTGGCCCCTTTGGTGTCGGTAAACGGATCAAAATTAGGTATACGCGGGCCTTACTCAAGGCTGCTATTACTAAAGAATTCGATCAGGTTGAATTTTATATCGATCCGGTTTTTGGATTTGAGGTGCCCAAATCCTGTCCAGATGTGCCTGCTGAAGTACTTGAACCTTGGTCATCTTGGCCAAGCCGAACAGAATATGATCTGCGTTATAAAGATCTGGCCAATCTATTCATCGAAAATTTTTCAAAATTTATGGACAAGACCAAACCGGAGGTCCTGGCAGCCGGCCCCAAGATGTAGGTTTCCGTGAGTTAATAAAATAAATGCATCCAAATAATTATTTGGATGCATTTTGTTTTTCCGCTGTTTCGATTAAAATGTCAATGCTTCGTGCTTTACGGTTCCCATTGCGGTTGCCAATCGGGTTCTGGATCATTCGTCAACTGACTTTCATCGGAGCCATCCGCCCGCATAATGTAAATGTCGGCTTGATTGTTGTTTCGGAGGGAATTGTAGGCGATAAAATCTCCCTCTGGAGAATAAGAGGGGGAGTTGTTATTGCCGCCAAATGTTAACCTGCTAATTACGTTCTGTTGGGTATCAATCGTATAAATATCTTTATCACCTGGTGGACCCGCGGAAAGCAATAGGTAGCGGCCGTCGGGAGACCAATCTATACTTCCGGTAATGCCCAGCAAGCCTGTTGTCAGTTTTTGAGGCGCTGAATCCCCATCTGGTTTAATGAGAAATATTTCGTATTCAAATAATTCCGAGGTGCTCATCGCAAATCCAATGGTGTCTCCAACAGGAGACCAAGCGGCGCCAACAATACTGGTAGGCCCGGAGAATTTTGGGCCTTCAAATAACAGGCGTAAGTTTTCACCTGTGCGATCCACAATGTAAAGGGAAGTCTGGCCTAGCTCATCTCGATTAGCGAAGACGACCTGCTCGCCATCAGGTGAAAAATCAGGGGAGAATGCGTTTCCGATTTCATTAGTCAAGCCTACTATGGAAGAGGTGCTGAAGACCAAGAAGTACAAATCGAAAGTTCCCAATTCACGATTAGATGCGAACGCAATTGCGCCCCCACCCGGGGAATATGCCGGATAATAGTCATTTACAAAATTATCCGTGAGACGCAGCAGGCCGGAACCATCCTGATTGATGATACATAGATGGTTATAGTCCCCACGTGTGCATGTAAATATGATGCGATTTCCATGGAATCCAGTAGGGAATGGGGCCGGAGTACTTGGTGGTAGTTTTGGCGGGAGTGCAGTTGCAATTGAGATTGTGCTCGTTACGGAAACCGCTAAAGGGAAAAATTCATCTGGAGTGTAGGTTGGGACTGAGATAAAAATAATCGCGAGCAGTATTAGGATGATCAGACCAAGTGGAAGTTGTAAACCTTTTTTTTTGCTAAATATATTTTTGGGTCGTTTTCTCGGGGTCATTATCTAGGGAGTGTTGACATTTTGGTTTTTGTGTCCTTTCGATGAGCGAAGCGAACTCCCTTGAGTATCTGCTTGCAAACGATCGTTTCAAGGATTTCACGCTCCTGTCATCGCTCAAAATGACATGATCGCGTGGCTTTCTGCAAATGTCAACAGAACCTAGTCACATCAATTTTCCCGAGATTGAGAAAATTTATAATGCCCAGGCTAACAGCATTCCAAATATGGCTGAGACGATACCAGCATGAAGGAAGAGATTGCTGCTTGCCAACCAATGTCCAGATGGCATCACAAACTGTAAAATGAAATTGATTAAAACAAATAGTATTCCGATCAAGGGTAATAAACCCTTACGATGGACGAGAAAATTTGAGAGCCAATCAAGAAGTTTCGAGATCATATGGTTTCCTCTTCGAAGGTCGAAATTATACTACTTGAGTTGATTCCGTTGGATAGCCAGGGAGAAAATTGTGCCATAAACCGTCCGGGAATCTTGCCCATCATGTGGACGCCACCTCGGCCATGTTTGATAAAATCTACTTGGCCCATTTCGTGAAATATCGATATAAGAGCTCCTTGCTTATAGGGAAGATGAACGTCGATGGAGGTATATTTTTCATACAGCTCCTGGTGGATCAAACGTAGTAGATCGGATAAACCGCTTCCGTTCAGACCCGAAATTGCTATCGCTTGTGGATAGTCTTCAAGCGATTTTTGGATAAGTTCTTGATCCTTAAACCGGTCTATTTTATTTAATGCTGTGATCATTGGAATGTGACCAGCGCCAATTTCATCTATAGTTTGCTGGACGGATTCGAACTGGTTTAAAGCATTTGGGTGAGATATATCGACCATTTGAAGCAATAAATCTGCCTCCGCGATCTCCTCCAGGGTGGCTTGAAAAGCGGCCACCAAAGTTGTTGGCAATTTTTGAATAAACCCAACCGTGTCTGTGAATAAAGCTTGGTAGCCTCCTGGTAGCTTAACACGCCGTGTGGTTGGATCTAAGGTTGCAAAAAGTTGATTTGCCACATGCACATCCGCTTTCGCCAACCGGTTAAGCAACGTGGACTTGCCGGCGTTTGTGTATCCGACCATAGCTACAGTTGGGATTCTTGCTCGTTTCCGTTTGGCGCGGTAGCGTTCTCGGTGTGCACGAACCTTTTCGATCTGTTTTTTCAAACTGGAGATTCGGTTCCTTATTTGGCGGCGATCCACCTCAAGTTGGGTCTCACCTGGGCCGCGAAGTCCAACGCCGCCGACAGAACCCGTTCGACCAGCACCCCCACCTGCCTGACGGGCAAGATGCGTCCATTGGCGTGTCAATCGTGGAAGATAATATTCACATTGCGCGAGTTCAACTTGAAGCATGCCTTCGCTGGTCTTGGCGTGCTGGGCAAAAATATCAAGGATTAAAGCGGTGCGATCGAGTATCCGGATATTAGTACCTAATGCCTTTTCTAACTCTCGCTGGTGACGTGGTGACAACTCATCATCGATAACTACAACTTGGCTCAAACTGTCCTCCGCCAAAGCTTTTAATTCTTCAACCTTACCCGGACCAATATAGGTTTCTACATGGGGGTGTTTAAGTTTTTGGGTTAGTTCACCTACTACCTCTAAGCCGGCAGTTTCAGAGAGAAGAGTTAATTCAGCCAATGAATCATTCATTGTCAAAAATCCTGGCTTTTGATATATCTCTACGCCAACAAGGAATACCCGCTCTTTCATTGGTTTGGTAGGTTTAGGAATTCTATTGGACATGAATATTTTTTCGATCAATTATTTATGTGAAATAGTTTATCAACTTTCGGATCTGCAGCTTCAGTCCGGATTGGAAGTAAGATATGAAAAATTGATCCTGGATTAGTCTCTTCATCCCTGCCTTGAGATTCTACCCAAATAGTACCTCCATGTGCCTCTATTATGCCACGCGCTATTGGCAATCCCAATCCAGGACCGCCGCCTTTAAATTTGGTTTTTCCACTGGAGTGCAAATTCAATTCGCTAAATTGTGCAAACTTTTCAAAGAGTATGCTTTGATGTTCGATCGCGATCCCAATGCCATTATCCTTTACAGTTATTTCGATAAAGCCTGGCAAGAGTCGGCCATCCATGCTTATCTTTCCGTTGTCTGGTGTGTATTTTATAGCGTTGACCAAAACATTTCGTATAGCTTGAAAAAGGCGCTCCGGATCGGCATATAACCAAGTCTCAATTCCTTGAAATTCATTAATTTCCAATTTTTGCTTACGAGCTTTAAATGATTTTTCTAAATCAGTTCTTAGCATTTTCAAGACATGGTTTAGCGTAATGTATTGAATGTTGAGTGACAACAAATTATTGTCAATGACCGAAACATCGATCATATCGTTAATTATCTCTTGTAATCGATCAACACCTTTGTCCATGCCGATCATTAAATTTTCTAACTGAGCTTCTTCAGATTTTTCCAGCAGCTCTCGGATCATTGCGGTATAGCCTTCTATGAGGGTCAAGGGAGTTTTTAACTCATGTGCAGCAACTGAGATAAAGTTTGATTTGGTCTTGTCTAATTGTTCGAGCTTTTGTTGAACATCATACAGTTCATTGGAAACAAAGGAAACGCGGTTGTCCATTTCAAGCCGGGCGGCTTTATCTAGTGCATACGTGAAAATGGGAATAATTACTGTTAGTAACTTTAATGACTCTTTATCCGATAGTTTTTCTTGGGCAATTTCATTGGTTTTTGCAAGCATAATGCCCAAAAGGCGTGAGACGTTTTTTGTTTCTTGCTCTAGATCTGTTTGAGTTGGTGATGAAACCCAGGTAGTCAAGATTGGATCTAACGATGTTGGATCATCGTTAGCGATAGCTGCTATGAGAAGGGAGAAGAACTCCCCTAATTCCTTCTCGAAGTTGGTACGCACGGCCGCGTCAAGTTCCATGCTATGTGAAATATGTTGCAGCCAATTGACTCGAAGTTTAATTAATGAATCTTTTGGGTTCATTAATTATAGTGTACGCGTTCTCCTAATTTTTGGCAAATAGTTAGCGAGGGTTATTTCGACTTAAAACCCAACTTAGCAATACGTCCCCGATGATATTTAGGCTGGTTGCTGATACCTTGTCGAAGGAATCACTTGTTGTATGCCAGTATGGATAATCAAAATCAATGATATCAATTGCAGAAATGCCCTGTTCCAAAAATGGGGTGTGATCATCGAGAATAGAGTATTTCTCTTCAGAGATAAAAAACTCTTCATATCCTAAGTCAGAGGCAATATCCCAAATTTCATTTACCAATTCCTGATCAGAGTTTCGTTCTTTGTAAATATTTAAATCAACGTCACCAATCATATCCACAATCACAACAGCCTCAGGAATAAATTCCAATTCTTCTAAGAAAGCCCTTGACCCTAGAATCCAATCCCAACCCTGAATGCGTCCATTATCTTCTGCATCGAAAAAAACTAACCAGATCGGAAGAGAATCAATTGGTAACACGCGTCCTAGCTCGAGTAAGACAGCCACACCTGAGGCGCCATCATTTGCGCCGGGAACTGGTTCTAGCCACTTGGATGGATCGGGATCTTGATCGGCATATATGCGTGTGTCATAATGGGCTGCAATTATTATCGTCGGTTGATCTGGTCCTCGAAAGGCGACGATATTATTTATCGGATGGTCAAGCACTTCAGCGGATTGGATGCGGGTCTCCCATCCTGCAGCGCTTAACTCGGAACGGATCCATTCTATAGCCCTGGCGTGCCCGGCAGATCCAGGTATCCGAGGCCCGAAAGCGAGTTGTGTTTCCACTGCGGACAATGCTCTTTGCCCGTCAAATTTACTTGTTGTGGGTTGTGAAATAAATGCTGATGTATACCAACCAAAGGTGATGAGAAACAAAATTCCTATCGTCGATAAATAAATGGCAATATTTCTTTTACTCATAACCTTTTATTGGCATTAAGTATTCTTGTAGATCAGTCAGCGCTCGTTCAGCGTAAGCCTTTCCGCGTTCTCTTTTGCCTCGTTTCTTGCCAGTGTTTTCCAAAGCAGGCAATATCCCAAAATTTGCTTTCATTGGTTGAAAATCGGCCATATCTGCATGGGTGACATAATGTGCGAGGGCACCCAGCATTGTAGTTTTTGGAAGAGTTAGGAGAGGTTGACGATAAATTTGGCGAGCTGCATTTATTCCTGCCAATAATCCTGTCGCAATATTGCCAATATATCCTTCTACTCCTGTAATTTGGCCTGCAAGGAACAAATCATCCCGTATATTGAATTGAAGCGTAGGACGCAAAAGTTTTGGACTAGCCAGGAAGGTGTTGCGATGCATCTGGCCATAACGTTCAAAATCTGCCGTTTCAAGACCTGGGATTAATCGAAATACACGCCGCTGGTCTGGAAATTTCAGATTTGTTTGAAAACCAACCAAATTGTATAAATCACCAGCGAGATTATCTTGTCGTAATTGCACGACTGCATGAGGGCGCTGCCCAT
Source organism: Anaerolineae bacterium (assembly GCA_030123675.1). Taxonomy (GTDB): domain Bacteria; phylum Chloroflexota; class Anaerolineae; order Anaerolineales; family Villigracilaceae; genus JAABUE01. The sequence continues at coordinate 23,083 of JASJYH010000004.1, forward strand.
CGCGGGGATCAATTAGCCCAACAGGGCGCATAGGACCAAATGCCAGAGAGGCAAGCCCGCGTTCAGCGATGATTTCAACAGGCAAACAGCCTTCAAAGAAATGATGTGCGCCTGCTTTCACACCACTTCGAATGGTTTCTTCAAAGGATCGCAATTCAATTCGTTCCGCCTCGAGCAAGGCCTTTACAAAATTTTCGTATTCAACCTTGTTGTATGGACAGTTTATATAATCCCCTTCGACTTGATCACTCTTATCATTTCGTGATGCTCTGAACGCGATCTCATGATTTATCGTGTCGTAGTTAATGATTGGAGAGATTGCATCGAAGAAATATAAGTGATCTTCGCCGAATAATTTTTTAAGATATTCAGAAAGATTTTGTGATGTTAAAGGGCCTGTCGCTATTATCGTGGGCGAATCGGGAATAGTAGTTACTTCCTCCCTTATTACATTTATCAAGGGATGGGAATAAATTTTGTCTGAAACTTTTTGTGAAAATAATTGCCTGTCTACCGCCAATGCTGCCCCAGCCGGTACGGCAGTTTCCTCTGCAGTTTCAAGTAGCATTGAGCCAAAATGACGTAACTCATTCTTTAACAAACCTGCTGCGCGATCTGGTAAGTTAGAGCCTAATGAATTGGAGCAAATTAGTTCGGCTAGATCGCTTGTTTGATGTGCCCCTGTGGATTTGACTGGACGCATTTCGTATAGTGAAACAGAAATTCCCAATTCCGCTGATTGCCATGCAGCTTCACTGCCGGCCAGCCCACCACCGATAATTGTCAGTTTATTTTCCATGATTCCGAGCTATTGTACCATTCGTTTATTTGTACTTTACTGCTGTATAATAATGTAACAATTATGGTTGATAAGAACGGAACAGGTTATCGGCTGAAGGAGGCCACCCAGATTGCGGGGTCATCTTGGGTTGTGCATTTAGATCGTCAAGTGGGGAAGTGGAAATTCGTAAATTCATACAAACTTACCAAACCACGAACTACAAATTTGGTTGATTATCTGTCTCAATCTTCGGTTGATTCATGGTTATGTGGCGCGCTAGGTAGTCGCTCTAGCCGTTCGCGTGCGATAATCAAAGAAATTAACATCGGATGTAGTCGCTTATTCGCATTCCCGATCGAGGGAAGTACTGGAGTTCTGCTTGTTGGTGGGGACGAACAGAATGGGATCGCACAACGAGTTTGGAAATTGGTAGCAAGTACATTATCCGAACCCGAGGCGGGGGATCCGGAAGTTTCACCGGTCGTGTCGGATACGCTGGTGTCTGCTATGCAGGAGGGGGTCCCCTATGATTTACCTGCTGCATTAGATCAGATGCTAGCATCGATTGCACTCCAAGTCCCGTGTCAGGGAGCTTGGTTGGCTGTTCGAAGGGGTGATGTTTTAGAGATTCAAACTCATTGGCGGACTCCACAGAGTAAAGGTACTGCTCTTAATATTGATAACTATGAAGTTCTACAGGAAATCAGCAAGACCCAAACTGGGCTGAGGATTGAACGTGATGCCGAGCACCAATGGGAAGAACTCCCTCAAATCGGGTTAAAGACAACTACAGGTGCTTGGGGATGCGTGCCACTAGTTGTCGGTCAAAGACTTATTGGTATGATCGCTTTGTGGCGATTACGATCCTTTAATGATCAAGAGTGGAAACAATTTGTTGATATGGTTGTACGGGCTGCCCCTTCTGTTGAAGTCATCATAACGTTCACCGAATTAAGCGGTCATTTACACCGTTTGGCAATGTTAAATGATTTCGTTTTGACACTATCATCCGGGAAAAACATAGATCAAATTGCACAACGGGTCTTCGCTCTGTTAGCGCGCGCATTTCGAACTGAGGTGTGTGGATTATATCTAATCTCTACTGATGAACGGACGATTCGAGAATATCGAAATGTCAATGGGAATGTAAATTTGAACATAACGGGATTAAGCAATCATCCCGTTATCAAATTATCCAATAGAGAACAAATCAGACAACTGAGTCGAAATGAAAAAACAGAAGTTTTATTTGCTTCTGAGAATTCTCAAGATTTGGTGCTGGTTCCCTTGCGCTATCGTGGACGAACAAATGGTTGGCTAGCACTTGAGATTTCATCGTCAGAAGGCTTTTCAGTTTACGACACACGTTTAATTACTGTAATTGCAGGCCACCTTGCAGGTTTATTGGAATATACCCGTTTGCGAGAGGAGGCAATTGGTAGGGCAAGGAATTTGGGGCTGATCCATGAAGTTGTCCAAGAAGTCATCGGTCTACTAGATAAACAAGAAGTAATCCAAATCACTGCAGAATTATTGGTTCGTTATTTTGGTTATGAATTTGCTGTTATTTTATTGGTCGACGATGATAATAAACCGATACATTGCGGATCTGGAGGCTCGCAAGCCCCATCAACTGAAAATTTGATTTCTGAGTTTGCATATCTGGTTGATGAAAATAAAGGGGGTATAACACATCACGTTTTGGATACGGGTGAAAGCCTTTTGGTTAATGATGTAACCACTTCATCAATTTATATATCCATCGAAGGTTGGGATGCAGGTTCGGAGCTATGCGTTCCGCTGAAAGACGGTGGCCGCGTAGTGGGCTTGATGGATATTGAGAGTAGCTCGAAAAACGCATTCGACCAAAATGATATTATGGTGCTTGAATCACTTGCCGGTATTATATCCAGTGTGATTTCAAATGCGGATCAATATCAACATTCTCAGGAAAATGTACGGAAATTAAGACAAACGCAACAAGAACTTCAATCCAGAATTGAATCCCAATTAGAAGCTGAACGCAGGCTGATACAGGCCGAGAAATTGGCAGCAGTAGGTGAAATGGCGGCCGGTATTGCCCATGAATTAAATAACCCGCTAACTACGGTTAATGGATTCACAGAAATTGTCTTAGATGAAATACCTAAAGATTCTAAAAACCGCAGTGATTTAGAACTTGTTTTGCAAGAGGCCAGACGTGCACGTGATGTAGTCCGGCGCTTACTTGATTTTTCGCGACGGAGTGAAAGTGAACGGACAAAGGCAGATATTAACGAAATTTTAAATGATGTATTATCGTTGACAAATCATTTAATGCAATCTAGCGCTGTGGAATTGGATGTATCCCTGGAGGAGAATTTACCCTGGGTTTCCATTGATCGAAATCAAATGAAACAAGTTTTCCTAAATCTGATCCACAATGCAATCCAGGCTATGCCTTCGGGTGGACAATTACTCATTAAATCCGCTACGCTGCTACATGAAGGTCGAAAATGGGTTACCGCCTCAGTTAGTGATTCCGGAGAAGGTATTGTGCCGGAAGCCCAAGCGCGCATTTTTGAGCCGTTTTTTACGACCAAGTCGAATGAAGGTGGTACAGGCCTTGGCTTATCCATTACCTTTGGAATTGTATCTGATCATGGGGGTGATATAGAAGTCTTTAGTAAAATAAGAAAAGGATCAAAGTTTATAGTCCGGCTTCCAATTTAAATCATTCATGAATGAGCATATACTAATTCTTGATGATGAACCAGGCATAACTAAATTATGTACTAGGTTATTAATACGAGCCGGGTACAATGTTTCTGCATTCACGGAGTCATCCCCAGCTTATCAACATTTGCGGTCGAATGAAATTGATATGCTTTTGGTTGATATTCGAATGCCAGGTACCGATGGATTTGAAGTAATAAATCACGCGAAAAAATTACAACCCGATATTGCGGTACTTGTTATGACAGGATATGGAACTGTGGAGACCGCTATTCATGCACTTCGACAAGGTGTAGATGGATTGTTACTCAAGCCATTTGAACATGGCGCTGAGTTGGTAGACACTGTCAAACAAGCGCTATTGGATAGTGAGCGCAAGCGTGATGCAGCCCGAATTAATACACTAAGACCGCTATTCAATGTGACCGAATCTTTGCTATCTGAAACGCGCAGAGATAAATTAATGATATTGATCCAAAAATCGATTCAGGCACATTTGCGCTGTAAAAATGTGGGCTATTATCAGGTTGGAGGAGATCAAACGGTAAAATTGTTATCTGGCATCGGTAACGTACCCGCAATTAGTTCCGAAAATTCAAAAAATGGATTTTTGGATAAAATTGTAAATCTAAAAAAACCAATAATTATTAATGCAAGTGGTCCTGGATCAAAAGATTTTGGGTCAGAGTTGCAAAAACTTAATTTAAATGCGGCAATGTTCACACTAGTGAAAGGAATTAATGGGGATAGCTTACTTTTCGCAGGAAGAGACGAAAACGAGAATCCGTTCAGGGAAGCAGACTTGGAAATGTTCCTCATTCTTTCAAATCAATCTGCCATTGCACTTGAGAATGCGCGCTTGTACGCGGAATTGCGAGATTATGTAAAACAGGTTGAAGATTCTCAACAAGCCTTACTTCGTGCCGAGAAAATGGCTACCTCTGGTCGGTTGTCTGTTTCGATCGCGCATGAAGTCAATAACCCGTTACAAGCTGTTCAGAATTGCTTACACCTTGCAGGCAGGGAAGATTTACCGGAGGAAAAAAGAAAAGAATATTTTGACCTTGCAAATACAGAGCTCGACCGACTTATGATTACGGTTCAAAGAATGTTAGATTTTTATCGTCCAGGGGCTGTTCCTGCCTCGAAGGTTAAATTGGATGCTATCCTTAAACATGTTCTGGATCTATTAGCGCAACAACTTGATAAGCAAAAGATATCAGTCAGTGTGAATCTGGCAAAAAGGTTGCCTGAAGTTTTTGTGGTTGATAATCAAATTCAACAAGTATTTATTAATTTGATCTTGAACTCAACAGATGCTATGCCAGATGGGGGAGAGCTTGGAATAATTGCAAAACCGGTAAAAGATGGAATTGAAATCCTTATTCAAGATAACGGTCCTGGCATTCCTGATGAAAGCCTCCCGCATATATTTGAACCTTTTTTTAGTACGAAGGAGGGCGGAACAGGACTTGGATTAACTGTCAGTTACAATATAATAACTGCGCATGCAGGTACTCTCGAAATAATTTCGGATAATGGCCCCGGGACTTGCTTCCGTTTATTTCTGCCGATTGGAGGAAAATAATGAAGACGAGCATACTAATTGTCGATGATGAGCCTGTTGCCCGAAAATCTTTAACAGATATATTGCGCTTGGAAGGATACTCTGTTTCATCTGTTCCAAATGGACAAGCCGCGATAGAGCATATTCGTACTAACCAAATTGACTTAATGATTGTTGATTTACGTATGCCTGGAATGGATGGCCTCGAGGTAGTCCAAGTTGTAAATCAGCTTGCGCCAGATACCGAAATTGTCCTTTTGACAGCCTACGCTTCTACTGAAACTGCTATTCAAGCCTTACGTTTGCGAATCCACGATTATTTGCAAAAACCAGCTTCCCCGGCACAGGTATTGGCCAGTGTAAAAAGGGGCATTGAACGACGAGAAATAAGATTACAAGCAAAGGAAAATGGTGGGGATTCATCCGATGCAAGTAAAGCCTTTGACGCACTAAGCCTAGACGATGGAACAGAAATCGATTTGTCCCGCCGACAAATCAAATTAAACAATACAATAGTAAGCTTAACCCCAGCCGAAGGGAGATTATTACGTGTTCTATTAGCTAACGAGGGAAAGGTATTTGCGCACCGTGAATTGGTCTTGCTTGTTCAAGGTTATGATACTTCGCAACGAGAAGCACCAGAAATTCTTAGACCTTTGGTAAGTCGTTTACGTCACAAATTAGAGGTCTTTCCAGCTCTTGCAGATCATATCGTTAGTATCCGAGGAACTGGGTATGTCTACGAGGGCATAAAAGATGATATTAGCAGTCGTTAGCGATTCTTGGATTCGGGTTGTGGTTGACGAAAAGTCAAGTCATTTGGTATACCGGGTGGAGTAAGCCAGCTTAACCAACTTCCACGCCCGATATTTTTCTGATTCTCTTTAAATTTATCAAAATATACTAAAAATATGCTGGCAAAGAGAATTCCAGCACCGACCCATTGTATTGGGGTTAAACTTTCCTTAAGCCATACAATACTTAATCCAATAGCTACTAAAAGCTCTAGCAACCCAAGTAACGAAGTTTGCATACCACCCAAATGTTTTACTCCGAGAAACAGGAATAAACGAGATAAAAAAGTGACCAAGGTTAATGCAATAACAGGCCACCAAAGACCTGGACCGGGAAGTGTTCGATCAAATATTAAATATGCTGGAAATACAACTAAGCTCATTGCCAGAAGAGTATAAAGAGTTACCGTTGGAGCAGGGATATCATACAAGACCTTCTGATTGATAGGGATATGAAGCGCATAAAGTACGGAAGCTAATAACATTTGAGCGACCCCGATAATGTCTATGCTACCGGTTGAAGTATAGGTTAATAATATTACAGCGACAGTCGCTAGAAATATACGCGCTATTGTAAATCGACTAGGGGGTTGCGAATCTAAAATTAGGACAATTGCAACAATTAAGGGATAAAGGGAGAAGAGCAGCTGCCCAACTGATGCAGTAACCCGGCCAAGTGCAGCATAATAAAATATAGAACCTACTCCATTTAATAAACCGGCGATTCCGCAACCTAGTAACCCCGCAGGATAAATATATAAATATTTCCGACGAAAAATAACCATTATTGCGAGTAATAAAATCGTAGCCAGAAATGTTCTTAACCCAACTACCGCTAATGGCGTGATGTTCAGGTTTATTGCCTGCTTACCAAAAACAGGCGCCAACCCTAAAAACACTGTAGACAGCAGCGCTGCTTGTAAACCTGTCTTGCGTTTCTGCATTATTTATTATTTTAAAAGCGCACGTACTTCCCCTAGAAATTCATCATTCAAGAACTCCCCTTTTTGCATTAGTGTTTGAATTTGGCCTTTTAGTCTATTTTTTTCATTGGGTGTTAGTTCCTTGGCTGATGCAACAATGACTGGAATATTTGCAGTGTCTTGATTACGTTTAAGAATTTCAATTACCTCGAAGCCGTCCATCTCAGGCATCACAAGATCTAAAATGATCAGATCAGGTTTTTCTTTTTCGATCATAGCAAGTAATTCTTTACCATCCCCAGCTTCAAAAATTGTAAATTCTCCCTGAGATTGAAGGATTCGACGTATCAGGCGGCGTGATTCAAGACTATCATCAGCGATTGCAATTCGTGGAAATCGTTCCGGTGCAACCCGATTGAGTGCAGCGAGAAGGCCATCTTGTTGAGGAGTTTCCTCATAACTTGGCAATTCGATATCACGTGACCAATCATCACCAAGCAACCATTGCTCAGCTGGCATTGTGTGTCCGGTACAATTTATTACTACTGTATCGGTTGATTTGATGACGCCATTTCGAATTAATTTGAACAAGCCAGCGAATGCAACTCCTGCGGCTGGTTCGAATGAGAGACCCTCCATTTTTGCAATTATATGCATTGCTCGGAAGGCCTCTTCATCACTTACGCTTTCAAAGCAACCACCAGTTTTATCTATACTCTGTTTGAGTAATATGTAGGTTCGACCAGGGTCACCTGTTGCAAGTGTCTCAATGTGGGTTTGTGGGTGCATTACCGTCAAAGGTTCGTCTAATCCCTTCTTCCAACTTTCAACCATTGGTGCACACCCATCTGTTTGGATAATCGCAATTGAAGGCAGTTTATCTACCACCCCCATTTCCTTTAATTCCCTGAACCCCTTTGTGACCCCCAAGGGTCCCATACCACCACTAACTGCTTGAACGTACCAATCAGGACTTCGCCATTTTAAGGATTTGTGAATATTATCCGTTTTGGGGCTCAACATTCTTGTGAGCTGTTCAGCAATCTCAAATGAGATAGTTTTCATTGCTTCGACAGATGATATTGTCCTAGTACCCATGTCTAGGGTAAGATTTCTTTGTCGGGCAAATTCAGAAGCCATTTTCTTGGTTTGGTCATATGTTCCAGTTACTTTAACGACTTGACTGCCATATAATGCAATCTCATGCATTTTGACTGCGGGGACGAGACTAGTTAGAAATGCCCAAAGTTTAATTCCCGCTCGGGCAGCATAAGCTGAATAGGATATAGCCACATTCCCCGTAGAAGCCGCGACCAGCTCAGTGATACCAGCTTCTTTCAATGCCGAAATAGTAACCGCCGCTTGGCGATCTTTAAATGATGATGTCGGTCCTTGGCGCTCGTCCTTAATGAAAATGTTTGGGCACCCTACCATCATGCCAAGATTTTCAGCCTTAATTAAGGGTGTCCCACCTTCGCCCAAACTAATTAATGGATCTGGATTTTTAATGGGTAACAATTCGTGATAACGCCAAAGGTCGAATTGCCGATTTTTTAATTGCTTCCCCCATATCTCTGCCACATTACTTAAATCATATTCGGCAATCATCCATTCACTTTTGCAATTTTCGCAATTTGTGGATGTTGGGTGATAAGCAGAAATACCATTACAATCGAGGCATCTTATTTTAAATGACATACCAGAGATGTATTAATTGGGATCGACGCTTACGCGATTTAGGGCATTTTCTATACTATTTATTAAATCTTTCTCTTTAAGTGAACTTTTTTGAAGCAATCGATTGCCTAAATTGTCTACCTGTTTTTGTTCCTCTGCGGAGAGGTCTGCTCCGGTGATAATTATAACCGGCAAGTCTTTTAATTTTTCATCTTTTCGTAAGTTTTCAAGTATATTAAAACCATTCATCTCTGGCATAAAGAGGTCCAATATAACCGCATGGGGTGGGTTGGAGGATAAAGAATTCCAACCAGCAGGCCCACCCTCAGCTAAGATCGGTTTATATTTCCCTTGCTCGGAGAGCATTTTCCCTAACAAACGCAAGTCATTTGGGTTATCGTCAATTATTAGGACTTCTCGAATACTTCCATCACCGTTTAAGCGGTCAAGAGAACTTACCAGGTCATCTTCAAGGACAGGTTTTACTAAATAGTCGGTTGCACCCAGGTTATATCCTTTATCTTCATCTTCTACAATGCTGCAAATTATGACAGGGATGTCTCGAGTTTCGGCCGAAGATTTAAGGTTTGACAAGATTTGCCATCCATCGTAATCTGGCATCATAATATCCAATGTTATCGCAAAAGGATTTAGGTCTTTCACTTGTTCCGTTACTTTAGAAGGGTCTTTCAAACCAATAACCTTATATCCTTTTGGTTCTAGATACCGTTTATACATGCTGATAACTTTAGGGTCATCATCAATCGCAAGAATTAATCGCCCATCTTCAGGTCTAGTGGATTCAATTTTGGTTTGAGAAATAGGTATCGAGAAATAAAATGTACTGCCCTTTCCTAATGAGCTATGGACACCGATTTGACCCCCGTGCATTTCGATTAAGTGGTTACAAATTGAAAGCCCAAGACCTGTACCTCCTGCTTTTCTAGTAAACGAATCGTCTACTTGGGAGAAAGGCTTAAAAAGTTTATCATGATCTTTTTTTGCAATACCTTCCCCGGTATCCGAAACGCTTACCAACACTAAGGGTTCTTTGCCGGCACCTTCTTCAATTGTAACTTTAACGGTGATTTCACCTTCTTCTGTAAACTTAGCTGCATTTGAAAGGAAGTTGATCAAAACTTGACGTATCCGCATTGCGTCCGCGCGAACGATAAGGGGTTTTTCTGGGATGTCCCGTTTAAGCTCTATTGGTTTATCCTTTATCAAACCAGCTGCAGTGGACATCACACTGATAATCAATTCGTTGATATTTACATCTTCGAAAGTAAGTTCCATTTTCCCCGCATCAATTCGCGAGAGATCAAGAATATCATTGATGAGACCTAATAAATGTTGACCAGAGTTGAAAATTGCTGTCAGATCTTGCTGTTGTAATTCGGTAATAGGTCCATCGATTCCCTTGAGAATTACACGTGCAAAACCAATGATCGAATTCAATGGAGTGCGCAATTCATGACTCATATTAGCCAGAAATTGACTTTTCAAGCGGTCTACCTCGCGCATTTCCTCTACCGCTTGTTGCGCGATATTATAGGATCTCGCATTATCGATTCCAACCGCAATTTGGTCTGCTAAAAGTTGTAAAATGGCAATATTATCATCGGTGAAGGCGTTAATTTCTGTCGAGTGAATATCAATGGTGCCGATAACGCGTTTACCACTTTTTAGCGGGATGGCTGCTTCAGATCGAGTTTCCGATAAAAGGGGGGAAGGATTAACAATAGATTCAAGGGCTGTATTGTTGTTAATTACTGTTTCGCCACTGGCACTTGATTTACCAACCAAGGATTTTGAATCAATAGCGATTGAATGTTTTTGTTGTTTTAATTTTTCGCCTACTTCACCAGTAGATTCTTTCAAAACTGCATTAAATCCAGACTCATCAATGATGAAAATTGAGGTGTGATAAAACCCAAATCGCTCTACAATAAGATTTACTGATCGGTCGTAGATTACGTTCAAATCCAATGTAGAGGTAACTAAGGTTCCGATCTCCCCAGAAGCTGCTAAATATTCATTCCTTCTATTGAGAGCTTCCTCAGCCTCTTTTCGGACGGTAATATCACTGTGAATGGCCAAAAACCCGAGAATGTTATCGTTTGCATCTAAGATAGGGCTATTTGTCCCATCTATTGGAATTAGTTTGCCATCTTTTCTTTTATTGATTATTTCCCAGGAAACCGTCTCCTTATTCAGCAGGGTATCCCAAAATATTTTAAATTCCTCTTTTGGAACCTGCCCTGATTTAATAATCCGTGGATTTTTCCCAAGCACCTCTTCTACGGAATAACCATACACTGTTTTAAAACTAGGATTTGCATAAACAATATTTCCTTGAATATCGGTCATGAACACTGCGTCTGCAGAGCGTTCCAATCCCAATCGAAATTTACGACTTTCATCAAATAATTGTGCGTTTTCAATTGTAAAACCTAATTGGTTTGCAATAGCTTGTGCTAATGATAATTCTTCTTTTGTTAAGCCAACGGTGGAGTTTCGATAAAGACTAAGGGTCCCAAGTGTTTTCCCCTTTACAATTAAAGGAACACCATAGAAGCCATAGAGACCAGCTTTAATTTCAGATTTCACATCACAAGGGGCGCCCTTTCGCAAATCATTTATGGCTAAACTTTCACCGGTGTTGTACACAATTCCACTTAGAGATTTTTCAAGCATCTTCTCTAAATCGTCAGTACCCTTACCTGGCATTCCAATCCGTTCAGCAAGCTCTAATTTCGCTCTAGCTTCATTAAAAATAGAAATTAATCCGCCTTCAAATTTAAGAACTTCGAGGACTTTCTTTAATACGATGGAAAGAATTTCTTTAATGTCTATTGATTGGTTTGCAGCAGCCAAAACGGCATTTAAGGCGGCTTGTTCTTCAGCACTCCTTTGGGTTTCTTGAAACAAGCGTGCATTTTCTAGCGCTTGAGAAAGTTGATCAGCTACTTGTTTGATGAGTAATTGTTCTTCTGTCCCCCATTTACGTTCCTCTAATTCATCAATTACTTTCAGCGTTGCCCAGCTATTTTCATCTGTGCGAAATGCAGTCGAGAGCATTGCCGAAGATGATTTGCGATTCCCAGCTGGGATCGTTGAAGTTTCTTTAAGGATTGAAAGATCCCTTGTGCCAAAATTGGTCGGCTGTTCTTTAACTGTGAGTTTAGAACTTTGAGGCGGTTTGGTTCCATTCTTTTTTGACCGCTTTGATTTCGCTTCAGGTTCTTTATCGAAATCGCCAAATAACTTATCAAGCCTGTTGTTTAATTTCTTCTTTGACATATTCTATTAACTCCTGAGCCAGTAAGCGATATTGTTGAGAGCCGCGGGTACTCGATTTATATTGTGTAATTGGCATTCCTGCGATTGGGCTTTCACGCAGCTTGGTGTCGATTTCTATGACCGTATTAAAAAGGCCTTTGCCAAAGGTGGATTTCAATTGTTCTTCAATATTGCGATGTGTACGGTTTCGCCGATCTAACATTGTTATAAGTATTCGATATGCTAGATCTGGATTGGTATCATCTCTCAAGCGCTTTATTAACCCCATCATATTTCGGAGGGCATAGGCAGAGAAAAATTCAGCTTGCGTAGGAATAATTAATAGGTCGGCTGCTCCTAACGCATTTTGAGTTATTGCACCAAGAAAGGGAGGGCAATCGAAAATCAAATAGTCATATGGTAATGGTGCTGCATTTTCAATTGCCTCACGCAAAATTCGGGTATAGTTTGTGCGAATTGGGAGGTATTGTTCGGCACTCTCGATGTTAGGATGCGCAGGAATAATATCAATTTCTTCGATATCTGTTGATTGCTTAGCGCTCATTAATGATGCTGCTTCTATAAGGATATTACTTGAAGAAATAGACACCTCATTTATTTCTAACCCTGCGGCCAGGGTTAAGTTTGCTTGTGGGTCTAAATCTATCAGTAAAATTTTATTTCCTGCCTCTGCTAAGCCTGCGCCTAGTGACATGGTCGTTGTTGTCTTGGCTACGCCTCCCTTTTCATTTGAAACTGCAATTGTATAGGTCATTACTTCTCTCCTACGCTTTTTATGGTTTGGGGAGCATTGTTATTATCTGGATTGGGTGTCCTATCTTTAGACATAGGCGGACTTTCTGGCCCTTGAAGGACATGGGGTATCAATTGAACATGGGTTGCACCCAATGCAATTTTTAATTCTTCAATGGCAGTTTGGATAATTTTATCGGGATCATTTGTGCTGCGAATTTTACCGGAGATGTCTGATACTAAGCGTTCACGTTCAGCACGTCTTGTTATTTCTTCAAATAGGCGTGCGTTTTCTGCCGAAAGAGCTACACGTTCTGCAACCGCATTTACCAACTCCATTTGGTCTTCCCCGAGATCGTAATTTTCAGGAACTTGAACAGTCAATGTTCCAATTGGTTCACCACGAATTTTAATAGGGACTGATACACGTTTCGTCTCATTATTGCTATCGCTTTGGCCTCCATCTGACAATATTGCATCTATATTGTCAGATGATTCCAATGGAGTGGCACCGCGAGCATCGTAACGATAGCCTGCAAGGTCTTGTTCCCTTGATAGCTTGCTCCATGCCTGGCGAATGTACTGTCTATATAATGTTTCAGATTCTGCTAGGGATCTGCGTGTTTGATCAAAAAGACGTGCGTTTTCGATTGCTAAGCTTACTTGATCTGCCAATAGAGTTAGCACATTGATATCCTCATCATTAAATGCAGCTTCTACTGTACTTTGAACATCCAATGCACCGATAATTTGGTCTCCAAATTTTAATGGAAGGGCCATTTCTGATCGCGTATCCGGCAATTCTGGATTGTCGAAGAACACGGCATCCTCACCAACGTCTAGGGCTATGCGGGGTCTTCCAAGCGCGATGGAATATCCTACTATACCTTGCTCACCGATTTTGAGTTGATGCCCACGTTCCAACATTTTTTTACCACCCTCACTATTGGCCGCACTTAGAACTGCATACTCATCAGTAGAATTGTTAAGGAAAATACCTACCTGGTAATAACCAAATTGTTGGCTGATCACTTCAGTAATTTTGGGCAATACGTTCTCAATGGAGCGGACAGAAGTAATTGCGCTACCAACCAGGGTAATTGCTTTGAGCTGATTTGCACGTTGTTCAATCTGCTCATTTGCTTTTTCTAATTCAATAGTACGTTCTGATACCCTGTCTTCCAAACCGCTAAATAGCTCTTGTATTTGATCAGCCATAGTATTGAAAGAATTTGCGAGGCTGACCAACTCAATACCACCAGTGATTTGCACTGATTGGTTTAAATCACCTTGCCCTAGCTTTTGAGCTGTATCTCTGAGCTGGTTCAACGGCCCAATGATGCGCCGCGTTAACACGAATGCGGCCAATGATCCTACTCCTAGGGCCACCAAAGATATTATTATCAAAGCCAATCTACCATTTCCACTGACAGATTGCAGTTGGAAACCTACCCGATTAAGAGCTTCAGTGCTTTCTTGGCGGATGTGGTTTGTGGTTTTGTTAATCTTTAGTAATTCTTCTCTTAAAATAATTGTGTTGGCTTCAATATTTGCGTCTAGCACTGCCAAGCCTGTTAGATTGTTTCGAATTACCTTGATAGATTCGACCAAATTTGAGGCAGGTATTGGTATTGTATTTGCCATCAAATCATCCTCCGAACTGTTTTGTACCAGTTCACCAAAATCTATGGTTAATAATTGAAGGTTGTCATAATATTGGCTCTGGCCTGTGTTTAAGAATGATTGTGAATCAGCCTGAATTTTCAAAACAAGTTGATATAGCTCAGGATTATCAAGAGGGAGAACAGAGTGTTCAAGTTCGTTAAGCGTTGTTTTTAATGTGATCTCTGGACCATCAGGAGCACTGCGCTTTTCAATATCAGTAACAATAGCTTGAAAGGCAGTTTCATAGGCGTCTACCGAAAGACCCAGGCCTGCGGTTTCAGATAGAATATGTTCTATTTCTGGATTGTCGGATCTTTGAATAAAATCGTCTAATTCCCTTAGCGAACTGCGGGCTAACCCAAGGTGCGATTCAAAAGGAATGAGATAATCTGTTTGAACTCTCTCGAATCCAAGAGTGCGCCATGCAGACAGGAAATTTGTTTGATCATGGCGGGCCAGCATGAACTCAGGTTCGATTTCGTGATTCAAGACACTAATATTTTTGGCTTCTTCCAGAGGAATACTTACATTGGTGCTCAAGGTCTGCAAGCTAAAATAACCGACCCCTGCAATAATTAGGGCCAAACCAAGAATGACCCCGAACATCAATCCGAGTTGGGATCTAATTGAGCCAGTTACACGGTTAGGATTTGATGAAGTTCTTGAAGATAATGTCATAGTTTTTGCTTCCCGATACCTATTTAGAGGTATCTAGAGATTTCATTGCATAATAGAAACGCAATATATTGAATCTTATTAGATTTGTTCTTCCGCTTTATTGGTACCATTACTGTCAGAATTGAATTGAATGATTATCTCAGAACCCGGTATACCGCGTCCAAGTTCTTCAACAGCAGTTTCTAGCACATTTCGTAGATTGATTGATGAGCCGATCTTTGCCGTTATTTCGCTAACAATATTTTCTTTTAAGGCTCTGCGGGTTGTTTCTTCAAGCAATGTGGCGTTTTCTATAGCAGTTCCAACTCTTTCAGCAAGCACCTCAAGTATTTCTGTCTCGTCTTGATTCAACTTTCTGTTTCCAGGGAGGTTAATGTTTATCGAACCGATCAATTGATCTCGAAGTTTAATTGCGAGGGCTTGTGTTGAATCATTTGATTTTGTCGGCGTATCCAGTGAACGGACGGTTGTCCCAGAAAGCTCGTAACCAACTACTTTACGCTTACCGGCTATTTTCTGCCAGGCTTCTAGCGTGTACTCTGCTACGACTGTTTGCGCATCAGTCAGTAGGCGTTGGGAAACTTCAAAAAGGCGAGCGTTTTCAATTGCCACACTAATTTCGTCAGCAAGAATTGAAAGGACTTCAATATCCTCTTCAGTGAAGGCATCTGCTTCAAGACTCTGCACATCTAATGCGCCAATAATTTTTGAACCTACTAGTAGCGGAAGGGCCATTTCAGAACGGGTGTCTGGAAGTTCGGGGTTATCAAAGTGAATAGCGTCATATCCCGTATCTAATGCGATTCTAGCTTCGCCAGTGGAGGTTACGTAGCCCACAATACTGGTTTGTTCAACTTTTAAGCGGTGTTTTCGTTCTAGCATTTTTTTCCCACCTTCACTGCTTGCGGCATTAAGAACAGCATACTCTCCGCTTTCATCTAGTAAGAACAATCCTACTTGATAGAAACCGAATTCTTTACTAACTAAATCTACTGTTTTAGGGAGCAATGTATCCAATTGTTGAACGGTAGCAATCGTACGAGCGAGTTGAGCGACAGTTTTGAACTGACCTGCTCGGGTTTCGATTTGACTTGCACTTATTTCAAGTTCCTCTGTACGGTCGGCTACACGTTGTTCTAACTCAGATAGATTATCTTGCAATTTAGTATTCATAATATTAAATGCAGACGCGAGCTGCCCAATCTCATCGTTCGATTCGATAACCGCGCGAGCGCTTAAATTGCCTCCCGAAACTTCATTTGCAGTTTCGGTAAGGTTAAGGATTGGATTAGCCAGAACCTGAGCAACTAAAAAGGACAGTAAGGTTGCAATTCCAACTATGATGGTTCCGATGAAACTGGTTAAACGCACTTGTTGGCGGACGGGAATGAGGGCTTCATCCTTATTTAAATGAATAATGGTGAACCAATTCAAGTCATTAACTTCTGGCACATCGGCAACAGTTGTGACTTTAGCGGTTGAGAAAATATTTTCTTCGCCCTGAAATTCCCTGATGTCATAAACCTGATTGGATTCTTGAAGCTCAACAATATGTGTAATAACAACCGGCGAGACAATTTCAAGTTGACCTGTATTTGTTTGAAATTCAAGATTTTGCTCGCCAGTAAAAATAATATCCAACATAGCTGGATCATCAATGAGTTCTTCACCAAGGGTTGATTGTATTAATTTTTTTAATGATATTGTAGTTTTTAAAATACCGTTTACTTCGGAATTAGTTTCATCGAGAATTGGCACAGCAATTAATATTATATGATTGTTTGTATTTTCATCGAGAACAGGAGAACCAATATAAACTCCCCCCTTGCCATCGTTATAGGCTGATTGCCACCATAATTCCTCGGCATGATAGTAAACTGGCGGTACATTATTAGCGCCTACTAGTGCACCTTTTTTATCTGTAACCAAAGTGTCGATGTTGTTTGGGAAGATTGCCCGATATCTCTCAAGGTTTTGAGCTACAGCATTATTTGACAGTAGATTTAGGATACGGTTAGTAGTAGATAAATCGACAATAGCGGCTTGATACTCTTGATCAATTTTTTGAATATTGTTGAGATTTTCAGCTTCATTGTCTGAATAGGTTACGTTTTTCTGGTCAATAGCAACTTGAAGAGTATCATTTAAGGCCAATGATTTTAATGACTGAACTTGGTTGCTCAGTAAATCGCCAACAGCCTTACCGCGTGACTCGACAAGGGCATGTAATTGTTCTCCAACTTGATTTGTCAACGTTCTGGATGTTAATGTAACCATCACAATGTTGAATGTCGTACTGATTAAAACTACAACTGCTAAAATTGTGATTAAAACTTTACTGGCAAGCCTTAATTCTGCAAATTGATATATGGCCTGAACTAAAAATATTACCGTAGTACCTCGAGCTGCCCATATAATGACTGCCTCACCAATAGCATCACCAGTCTGGAGAATAGGTGAATAAAATGCCAAAATACCCGATATAAGGCTTATTGCCAGAGCGATTACAAGACTTCGAATAACGAGATTGGTCGGTAGACATTGAATACCAATAACAAGAATAATGATCAGGATAGCCAATCCAACTTCAGAACCAACGTTAGCCTGAGTAGCTGATATGAGCAAACCCGTTAAAATTATTGCCGCCATCAAATGCCAAACACCGATAGCTGGGTTCTCTTCATCTCTTGTTCGGATAATTGTTTGGGAGATAGTTGCTATTATATAAAATGTTCCTGCGATAATAAAACTGAACAAGTTTTGAGTTGAGGTGCCTCGGAAGAAGAAAAGGATGGCTCCGAACGGGGCCAGAATAATAGGAATTCTAGCAAGGCGAGCAAGATTATCTCCAAGATTATCCCCTAAACCAATAGGATTAAAACTCATATTTTCTCCAAATTAAAAGTCCACTTTTCATTTTTTTCGAATGTTAATCTTTATCAACCTGTATGGTGATATCTGCGCCTGGAAGAATACTTCCTATTTCTCGCAGAGTTGTCTGTAGAATATTTTCTAAATTAATCGATTGAGTAATCTTAGATGTTATTTCACCAATGACTTGTTCCTTGGCACCACGGCGTTGTGCGTCTTCCAATAACCGTGCCCCTTCAAGCGCCAGGGCAGTACGGTCAGCTGCCGCTTTGGTTAAGGAAATTTCATCATCTGACCACTCATAATCTGGATTGGCAGGCTCAAGTACCAGGGTAGCTACTTCTTGGCCGCGGTAACTGATAGGAATTTTGAATGAGCCCTTTACAGGTGAAATTCCCGCTTCTGTCAAAGGCTGTGCCTTGTTTCCGTCATATCGATATCCTTTTAAAGCCGTAATTTGAGTGTATTCTTTCCAGGCCCGACCAGTTAATTGACGGGTTGCAAAATCGGCCTCATGTAATGCGCGCTGTGCCTGGTCTAAAGATTGTGCGTTTTGAATAGCAACAGAGACTTGGTCAGCTAAAATTGAGAAAATTCCTACATCTTCTTGAGAAAATGCATTTATTTCTTTAGACTGGATATCCAGTGCGCCTACAATTTCCTGGCCTAACATAAGGGGCAGTGCCACTTCAGAGTGTGTATCTGGTAATTCGGGATTGTCAAAAAATTCTGATTCTTCACCTACATCCAAAGCGATGCGGGCCTGGCCTCGAGAAGTAACAAAACCAACAATACCCTCCTGACCAACTTGCAATCGATGTTGACGTGCAAGCATTTTTTGACCACCTTCACTATTTGCAGCGCGCATAATAGCAAATTGTTTTTTATCATCCAGCAAAAAGATGCCCACATGATAGAAACCAAAACGTTCACTGATCAAATTGGTAATTTCGGGCAGCAATTGGTCTACACCACGAAGGGTGGCGATTGAACTCGCAACATCTGCAATGGCCTCTAGCTGCTCTGTGCGTCCTTTTAGGTCTTGTGTCCTGTCAATTACTCTCTGCTCTAATGTATCGATCAGTTCACGCATTTGATTATCCCTCTCGGAAATTTGTTCAGCCATTTCGTTTGCGCGTTGGGCAATTACATCGATATCACCTTGTTTCACAGTTGGTATTTTGTATTTGTAATCGCCACCTGCGAATACCTCTAAGCCTTCAGTCAATTGAGTTAATGGTTTTATTAAAAGTCTTCGTAGTAAAAATCGGGTAACCACCTGTACAGCTACTATAAGCGCCAATCCTACCCATAAATTTACCAACAAAATATTGATTTGATCAGAAGTGTCTTTTTCAAAAGATACTTCAACGCTTCCTACTGGATTATCTTCAAAATTAATTGTGCGCTGTTCGGATAATATTCCTGTCTGCTCACCTAAATCTTCTTGAGGAAATTTATATATTACTTGATGAGTTTCATCAAATATATTCAAAATGACAACACCATCAATTTGTTGATAGCCATTCGCAATTTGTTCAATTCCGGGCGAATCATTAATTCTTAATGGAGAAGCCAGAACTTGGGCTAAGTTGTCGGCAATCTTGGTGGCCCTATTTTCTAAATCGGCTGTTGCCTGGTTTACAGCGCGAAAATAGTTGTAGATACTTATTCCGCTGATGACTATAATTATTGTGAAAGCCAGACCGATCGTTAAATCTCTTGTTACTGTTCGTCGCCTACCACTGATCAAATTACTCATACATAGCCTCGTAAAGGAATATTAGTTCGATTTTGAGTATTGTTCTTTACTCTAAAAACTTCCATCAATATTATTTTTAGACTTCTAAATCAGATACAAAGATTATTTATTGTTCCTGTTATCCGGTTCTAGCGAAGGCGCCTCAGTTATGTTTGCCATTTCGATGGTGACGCCGCTGGCTCCAGAAAGGCGACGGCCAAGTTCTTCTACAGTCGTTTGCAAGATTGACTCGACATCCCTGGCTGCATTAATGCTGGCTGAGATTTCTCCAATAACCTGTTCTTTGGAAACAGAGTTTCGTGCATCTTCGATCAAGCGGGCAATCTCCAGCGCCAAGCCAGTTCGGTCAGCAACTGCTTTTGCCATCAATAATTCATTATTAGACCATTCACGATTTGGATCTAATGCGTTTAGGTGAATGCGGCCGATAGTATTTCCGCGAATTTTAATTGGGATCGAGAGTTGGTCACTAGACACTAATTTCTTGTGTTGTTTTTCCGTATATGGTTTGGGTGTGAGACCATCATAAATGTAGCCCTTAACCTTAACTCCAGGTAGATAGCTTTTCCAAATTAGGCCGGATTCACGTTTGCTGGTAGCCTCTTTCAATTTCAGAGCCAATTCTGCCTCTTCCACAAAGCGAGTACTTTGAATTGATATGGCAACTTGGTCGGCGAGAATTGAGAGCACATCGACATCATCTTGTGTAAAGGCATTTCGTTCTTTTGATTGTAAGTCCAATGCGCCAATGATTTCGCCCGCTATTTTTAATGGAAGAGCCATTTCGGAATGGGTTTCGGGTAAGTCAGGATTGTCAAAAATAACGGAACCAACCCCAACGTCTAGGGCGATGCGGTGTTTTCCGATAAATGTCACGTTTCCTACGATACCTTGTCTGCCAATTTTTATCCGGTGTCCATTATTGATCATCTTTTTTCCGCCCTCACTACTAGCTGCTCTTAATATGGCAAACTCACGATTTTCGTCTACCAAGAAAATGCCTATATGGTAATACTCGAATCTCTGACTTATCAATAAAGCGATTGAATCAAGTAATTGTTTCAAATCTTTTACTGTAGCCCCTGAACGGGCTACATCTGCAACAATTCGGAGTTGATTTACTTTCTCACTAATTTTCTCGTTAGCGGCTCCCAGTTCAGAAGTGCGTTCTAAGACTCGCTGCTCTAATTCTTCACCCGATGCTTGAAGTTCATCGTTTGCTAATTCAATAATTTCGTTCGCCTCATATAGGCGGTCTTCACGAATTCCGACAAAAAAGGCCAACAGACCAAGAAAAATGGGTGCTGTGTCAATGATATTAATTAATTGGTTCGTTTGATGTAGCACAATTACATTTAGTAATGTAAGTTGTAATCCACTTTGTGATAATTCTATTACTGTTCCAATTAGTGGAAATAAAAAGCCGAACCCAACCCCTATTAGGGTAAATTTATTTCGTTTATCGTTGCTAATTGATTTTTTTGTCATTCTATTTTTCCATGCAGATTTATTATGATTTTAGCCAATCGGTCAGAAGATTTGATATTTTTGATCGTGCATATCCATATTCTTATTAAATGTCTGACCTTAAATCTGATTCTAATTCAAGAAGTACATTTGTTCCACCAAGTTGTCGACCTAATTCTTGCACTGTTGTGCGTAGTATTTCTTCAATATTCGTCGTTGCACCAATTTTTAATGCCATTTCGCCAATAGATTGCTCAAGAGAGGCACTGCGCTGGGCATCTTCAAATAAACGAGCGCTATCTAATGTATTACCGATTTCACCAGAAAATGAAACAACATCTGAAATCTCATCGGGTGACCAAGGATCATTTGAAGATTGTTTTTCGAGACGCATCATACCGATTGTTATGCCGCGGGAGGAAATGGGTACACTTAAGGTTCTTTGGTCTTTGCTGAGAACAGGTTTTCCCTTATTAAGCTCTTTCTTAACTTCTGGATCTAAAGTTCCATTTGATTCAGACAACTCACCGTGAATAGAACTGATATACCCTGGGGCCGATTGGCCTTGTAGCAATAATCTCCATCCGCTCTGGCTGAGCTTGCCAGTGGCCCTGTGAGACCTGGAGAGTGCCTCTTGTATTTCATTCAGCAAAAGTGCGTTTTGGATTGCTATGGCCAATTGATCGGCTAATATTTGGAGGGTTGGAATATCATAATCTGAAAATGCATCCGACTCGTTGCTCTGGACGTCTAATACTCCAAAGATTTCGCCACCAGAAACGAGGGGTAAGGCTGCTTGTGAATGTGTTTCTGGCAAATCCGGATTGTCAAATTTCACTGCATCTTCGCCAATGTCTAAAGCAATTTTTGCAACACGATCACTTGCTGCCGTACCCACAATTCCTTCAACCCCAACCTTTAATTTATATTTGCTGGCAAGCATTTTTTCGCCCCCTTTACTGTTGGCTGCTCTCAGGATCACATAATCATTGAGAGAGTCGACCAAAAATATTCCTACATGATAATATCCAAACCTATTGCTAATGAGGTGTACCGCTCGAGGTAAGAGATCTTCCAAAGTTCGTTGCTCAGCGATTGCCTTGCCAACTTCTGCTACTGCTTGTATATGTCCAGCGCGTCTTTCTATGTCCCTCGTGCGTTCCGCAACAGCACCTTCGAGATTTGTGATTAACCCTTGGGCGGTTGTTGTAACGCTATTTAGCGTTCTCCCCAAGACACCTATTTCATCCCCAGATTTAACTTCGGCTCTCTTATCGAGATTGCCTGCAGCAACCTCATTTGCCACCTTTGTTAGTCTATCTAACGGTGAGATTATGGAGGTACCTATTCCGTAGGAGGCTAATGCTGATACAGCGAGCATAATTAATATTATTCCAACTGCACTTGTGAGAGTTTCTTGAGTTTGGGTTTCTATGATTGTATTTGTTGCTACAAAATCTTCAAGCAATTCATTTTCAGGGACAATTAAACCTAGGCTGAAACCGACTATAGGAATTGGCTTATAAGCGATATAACGATTGCTGCCATTAATATTTATAAGACGCACTCCTGACTGACCACTTGTCATTTGCGTGAGCACCTCATTAACCTCTGAAGAGACGCGACCTATTAATGACAGCTCGGCAATATTTACGCTTTGAACTTCTTCAAGGGTCAAATTGAAATCTTGATACGCAGTTTCTGGCATCTCGAGCAATCTACCTTCCGAATCAATAAGGATGCTATATCCTGAATTTCCTATAGACAATGCGCCTACTCGATCAGTTATTGAAGAAAGGTTGAAGTCTATTCCGGCAACACCTCTAAACTCACCGTTGGTATCATAAACTGGAACACTACTGGTTACAAACAATCCGGTTTGTGCTGAATTTTGCCAAGGTATCGACCAAACTGCCTTATTGTCAAGTTGTGATACTTTCAATGAACTTTGATACCAAGGAGTGCTTGTAACACTATAATCCAAGGGTAGGGTAGCAGCTAAATTAATATTCGGGTAATACACGGTTTCCCCTAGATTTCCACCAAAATATACTGCTTCAATTTCCGGATTTTCAATAAATAATCCTTCTACAAAAAGATCAAGTCCTTTTAGGGCAGCCAACTCAATCGCGATGCTGTCATTTAGCGGAATTGTGCCCGGAAGGAAAATTGATGAAGCCTCTGAGTTTGAATTATCAAGGGATCCGTTAGGTAGTTGTTTCAATTCCAAATAAGGATTCCACGGACTTTCATCTGAAAGGGGAGATCCATTATTGGAGATTACTGTTCCAGTGATAGTACCAAAAATTTCGGTTACATTTTTCAATGATGAGAACAAAAATGCAATATCACTAGCTTCATCTGAAGCAATCACGGCCAACCGATTTTCGATCTCTTGAGTCACACTCATATCAAATTGATCTACTAAAAAATTATTGGTTTCTCGTGAGCGCGAAAGAACAAAATATCCCATAATTGAAACTGTAATGAGAACGATAAATAAGTTGCCTAATAGGATTTTCGTTTTCAACGAAAAGGAATAACGCAGTTTGGGATTAATTGCTGTACCCGTTGAACCTTGATCATCGGTCATATGTTGTTTTCCTCTTTAGGTTTTGATGAAGGTGCCTTACCATTTTTCTTGCTGGCATCTACATTATCCTCTTGCAGCAAGCGCACTTCAGCTTCTTGTAAATTAAATGCTTGTTGGATTTCACGAGCAGTCGTTTTAAGTACCGTCTCTAAATCTAAAGTTTCCCGTATTTTAGAGGTTGCATTTGATATTAATTTGTCTCGATTTGTGCTTTCTCTGGATCGTTCAATATGCCGAATGTTTTCTAATGCAAGAGCGGCCTGATCTGCAACTTCTTTAGCAATTATCTCTTCTTCCTTGGTCCATTTTTGAAAATCAGATTTACGGTGTAAAGAGATTATTCCAATTTTTTGGCCTCTAAGTACCAAAGGTACGTCCACACTGTTTTTTCCTTTTTGAGATTTTGTTTTTGTTATGGGACGAACACCAGAGTTTGAATACTGGTATGCCAATTTTCCGGTTTCTAATTCAACTTTCCAGTTCTTTCGAATGTTTTCTCCAGATATTTTCTCTAGTTGCTTTATTACTAATTCAGTCTCACCGATAACTCGGGCATTTTCAATGGCTACCGCCATATGATCTGCAAGGGTTTGATATATGTCTAGGTCTTCATATTTAAATGCTTCAAGCTCAGAAGAATGTATATCTAACACTCCTATCACTTTATTTCGAACAATGAGTGGTACTGCTATTTCTGAACGTGTCCTAGAAAATTCTAGGTTTTCTAAAATCATGGGGTCTTTGTCGGTTTCTTGAGAAATTCGAGCTTTCCTCTCAGCGGCAACGAAACCTACAATCCCCTGGGTTCCAACTCCTAGTCTGTAGCCCTTCTCGATAAGTTGTTTTCCACTTTCCGATGAGGCGGCTTGCAGTTCCGCGTAGTCTCCACGTTCATTAATTAAGTAAATCCCAACGTGATAATAATTAAATTGCTTTGCTATTAGATCTACGCTGCTATTTAATAACTCTTCAAGTTCTTTTATTTCAGCAGTCTGGCGTGCAACAAAAGCAGAAGTTATTAATTTATTTGTTCTTTGGGTTAATTCTTTTGTTCTTTCGATGACACGGTTTTCCAATTCAGTTTGTGATTTGTGTAATGTGGCTAGAATACTTTCGGCACGCATTTTAACCTTATTGAAACCCTCATACATCATTGAAATGCCCAACAGAACCACTAATGTAATTAGTAAATGAATCGAGCCTGCGCCAACCCAATCTAAAATAGTTCCTTCAACCATCAGCTTGTCAGCAAGTGAAAGATAATTGTTGAGCTGTAGAAATCCCATCCCAATGATAACGATCTCGCTAAGTATTATTGCAGTCCAACCAGCACGAGTGCCAATTAACAGAGCAGATAGGGTTACAAATGCCAACAAAAAGAATAACCCATCTCCTCGAATCCCGGTTTCTAACAAATCGCCAACCCCAATTATTAAGGGCAAGGAAACGAATAAAGTTGCTTTAAGCTTATATGGGATATTAATGATGATCGAAAAAACCAGCGTTATATATACCCCAATGTAAATACTCTGTAAATAAAAATCAGTGGCGCTCATTACTGCTGGTATTAATGCAAATAACCCAAGGATTGCGGAAATGACGAGAATCTTTTGGAGGAAACTTTTCCGCCAATTATCTTGCTCAAGTGTGTGTTCTTGTTTTAGTGATTCCAATGTCATGATTTGCTCTTTTCCCCATTAACCTCAATCTCGATAGTTGCTTCAGAAGCATCTAACACTAGACCCAATTCTTTAACCACGGTTTGAAGTATTCCATCGATTGTTGTTGAACCCCAGATTTTATTTGTAATCTCATTAATAATATTTTCTCGGATAACAGTGGTTTGACTTTCTTTTATTAATCGGGCATTTTCAAGTGCAATAGCAGTCTGGGTACCAATTGCCTGCATCCAGGTTTCATCTTCTGGTGATAATCTTTTTTCCCCTGAGAGACTAAGCTTACCAATAACTTGACCTCGAAGTGCTACCGGCACTTCAATTTTGGTCCCTTTTGACTTATCTGGTTCATTACCAACGGATATTGATAAGTCCCCAGGGGGTATATTTTTCTCGAGCCATGCTTCATGTAAATATTGTTTTTGATCTTTTCGCATTTCTTGTAAGCCCTGACTTATCTCTTGATACAGTGATGAATTTCCTATTGCTATTGCAAGCTGGTTTGCTAAGCCCTGCAAAGTATCAAGGTCTTTTTCGTTAAAATCAGCCTCTTTTGTTGATTGCAGATCGAGCGCACCAATAATGCGATCACCAATTATTAATGGCAAAGATACTTCCGATCTTGTATATGGAAGCAGTGGATTGTTAAATTTTATTGCTTTTTCCCCAATGTCGAGTGCAATCTGTGCCTTTCGCGAACGAATACTTAACGCGATGAGGCCTTGGTCGTTTATGTCGAAGCGATGATTGCTTTCCACCAATACCCGACCGGCTTCGCCGCTCGCGCCCTTGAGCTCAATGTGTCGGCCGTTAGGGTCGGTAAGATAGATTGCAGCATAGTAGTACTCAAATTCTTCAACTATTATATTTACAACCTGATTAATAAGCTCCTTTGTGTCAAGAGTTGAAGTTGCAACAAGGCCAACTTTCATTATTGATTTTAACTGTGCTGTTCGGTCTACGATTTCCTTATCTAAACTAGTTTGCAAGCTCTCTAACCTTGTGGCTAATCGATTGAAGTAAATAGCTAAGTCAGATATTTCATCTGACGAGGTTATATTGGCCCGTTGTGAGAGATCACCCAAATCAAACTTTTTAAAGGTTTCATTAATATTTTTTACCTGATCTGAAATAGATCGTGAAACAATTAGTGAAAGTAATAGCCCTAATAGAAGGATAACTCCACTCATCAAAATAAATTGAAATTGAAGGTCTTGTAATACCTTTTGGGCTGACACTTCTTGATTTAATGCTATAACTGCTTGGTTGTAACCTATTGGGCCAATTATTAATATACTTGCCAAAAGAAGCAAAGAAACGAGTGCTTGTACTTTTATTCCTAATAATGGTACCGTCCGGTCTGATAATTGATACTCAAATTTTGTAGGAAATAATGCCAGTCTAGCCGGTATGAGCATTCGTTCAAGCAAATAAGTAGCTAGTAAGACTGTAGTGATAACCGAAACAATCCCACCGGTTAATGAAAAAATTACTTGGTCGAGAGACGAATTAAGTACATAATAATGATAAGAAGTGATTCCCGATACAATGATGATTAATGAAAAAAAACCTGATGTAAGTCCATAGCGCCAAGTAAATCCTGTAATTTGTTTCCAGGCATTTTTTTGGAATTCGAAATCATCGTCTGATTTACCAATTTTCTTAATTTGTGTTAATCGCTTTCGTGCTATTTTGGAGGTCCCGATTGCATATATGAAGAGAATGAATGAGGTAACCAAAATCAACACTGGCAATAAGGTTGTGATTGAACTAAGCTGTTGAGCCCCAAAACTACTGTTCATTTGAATTGAAGCAACACCTAATATGGTTCCAGGAATGCCAATTAATTGTGAAATGGCTACACAAATAATCAGATACCAGCCCCCAGTTCTGTAAAATATTTTGTTGAAAAAAGAACTCAATATTCGAATCATTTTATTCCCTGTATTTTAAGCATCCACAATTAGTCATCGGATTGAAATGTGCCAATTTCTATTTGTACATTCTGTGCGCCCGTAGCTCTAATTAGTTCATTAACAGTGGTTGAAATAATCGTTCTCATATCAGTAGAATGACGAATTTTACTCGTAATTTCATTTAGCTGTCGCTCTCGATCTGCCTGCTTCCGTATCTGTTCAATTAATCTCGCATTTGCGATAATCGCTGCAAGACTTCCAGCTAGCGTTCCTAGCATTTCTTCGTCATTTTTTGTGTAGGCACCAACTTGTTCACTTTCAACATTTATTACCCCAAGTATGTCATTCCTAAATATTAGGGGAATTGCTAATTCTGATTTGGTGTTCGGGCTAACTTTTATATAACGTGAGTCTTGCGTGACATCCTCAATCCGCAATGTCTTACGGTGCTCAGCCACCCACCCAGTAATTCCATCACCGAATGGTATTGATACAGCTGTTGATTCCTCAGAATATCCAACCCATGCCTTTGTAAGCAAATTTTTATGGTCCGAATCAGATAGCAATATAGCGACTCGATCCCCCCCCAAAGTCACTTGTAAACCATTAACTGTGCTTGATAAAGCCTCTTCAAGGGTTGTACCTGAAGCAGCCGATGTTGTGATGTGGTGAAGCAACCTGTGCTGTGAGAGATGTTCTTGAGTTTCTGCAAACAACTCAGAATTGTTGACTGCTATAGCCAGTTGATCGGCGAGGATTTGAAATGTTTCAATATCGTTGGTGCTAAATGAATATGGGATTGTGCTTTGCACGTCAAGCACACCAAGTATTCTATCTCCTATTTTTAATGGAATGGCTGCTTCGGCTTGTGTGTCTGGGAGTAAGGGATTAAGTTTATGTGTAGCATCCTTTGAGATGTCGTTCACAACTAAGGCTTCACCTTGGCCTGCAACATAACCAACGGTAGATTTTGATCCAACTGCGAGTTTATGAGCTTCGCGTTTCATCTTTATGCCGGCATCGCCAGTTGCCTCGCGCACAATTGCATTATTAGATAAGGGATCTATTAGAAATACGGCCGCATGATAAAAGTTGAATCTGTCCCGGATCAAATTAACTGCTCGCAACAAGAGCTCATTTAAATCAAGAGCGCTACTGATATCGCGAGCAATCTTAGCAGCGACTTGCACCTGTGAAAGTCGACGTTTTAGACTGTCGAAGCTACGTGCATTTTGCAAAAACCATGCGATTTTTTGAGCAAACTTTTCAAATTCACTTAAATCTGATTTTCTAAACGCATTTTCATTCTTGGAGTCCTGCAAAAATAATGCCCCAACTACGTGGGTATCAATGATTAACGGAACACCCATCCATGATTTTGAGGGAGCGCCGATCCTTTTTGCCCCTGATTTTTCAATCTGTTCTTGGTTTTCTAGCAATAATGGCTTTTTTGTACGTATGATTATTGAAGCAAGTCCTTTTCCTAATGGGAACGGATCGATTGAACGAGTTACGCCATCTTCAACCATAAAAGGTATGCTGATAGTTTGTTTATTCTCATCGTAAAATGCGATGGTAAAGTCATCGTGGTTTAATAATATTTTTACTTGTTCATGTAGTGAGTTAAACACAACACTGATATCTTCAAAAGAACCTATAGCTTGGGTTTTATCGCTACCTGATATTGAGTCTGAAGATGATTTGGAAATTTCCTCAATTAAATTCGCTTGGTTGAATATTGTTGTAACCAATCTCGCAGAATTGATATAAGGCTGTAAAGCAGTCTTCGTCAGCTTATGAACACCATTCCCACCAATGAGCAAAACCCCCTGGATCTTTCCTTGGCTTTCGATTTTAATTAAAGACAAATTTTCGGCCCCTATTTGGGTTGCGAAATTGAAAATTTCAGGAATGTTAGTTTTTGTAGAGACCGAATCGATTTTTATTTTGTCTTCAAAAAAGTCATTGAAATATTCTGTATTGACAGAAATACTTTTGGGTAGGTTTTCTTGGGTAACTTCCCCTGGAATGTTAGATACACTGATGAGTGATAAAGTCTCATTTTCAACCTTAAACACCGCTATTGGGAATTCTAAAGCTCCCAATGATTTTGATAGAGTTTTTAGGGTGGATGAAACAATATCAGTTCTCATGGAAAATTAACTCAATTCCCAAACAGGCGCACCCTCTAATATTTGGCGAATTTGTTCTGGAAAATGATCGGGGTCTAGAGGTTTTCCTAGGAATCCATCGAACCCTGCGGAACGTGCTTTCGCAAGCTGTTCGCTACTGGATTCAGCTGTGACTGCGACAATAGGGATGGATTTTAAGTGTTCTGTAGCGCGGATTTTTTTCAAAGCCCCATAACCATCTTCATATGGAAGGCGAATATCCATAAGAATTAAATCAAGACGAGGAAGAGTATCAGCATATTCTACTACCTCATAGCCTGAGGTTTTCCACTCACAATGAATACCAAGATAACCGAGCATGCGAGCAATTAATACGAAATTAGATACATTATCTTCTACTACGAGGACAGTTGTATCCTTTGGAATTGCTGGTCTTCTGGGTTTTGTATTAGTAGTTTTTGATTCAGTGTCTGCCATCTAAGCTCCTCAGGAAGTGCTCAATTTGACTCGAGAGCAAATCAATGTCTATTGGTTTTTGTATGTATCCATCACATCCAGCTTCTAATGAGCGTTCGCGATCTCCCCGCATTACATTAGCCGTTAAGGCTATGATGGGAATATATTCAAGACCAGGTGTTTTTTTTATCTTGGAGGTTAGAGAATACCCATCCATATCCGGCATATTGATATCCATGAGAATTAGGTTAGGCTTGGTTTCGTTTAATATCTCCATAGCTTGAGCAGCATCTGTTGCTTCTAAAAGATCATATCCTTCAGACATTAGTATCCTTCTAACAAGTGTTCGGTTGTCGATATTATCCTCGACATATAAGATTGTGGCATTGTTTGACATATACCTTTTCTCCGCTAATGATTTTACATGTTGTGATTTTCATCTTTCATATCAGGTGCCTTGCAAATTAATTTCCTATAAAAATTATAGACAACTTGTATATAATCGGTTCGTTAATCTAAGAGGTTAATGAGGTTTTAGGCTTTGTCAAATAAATTATCGTACCGATAAGTGCTCATTTTCTCCTAATTAATTATTGGATGGACCTTTGAATACGATCAGATTTTCTGAATAGGGAATATATAAGATTTATTAAGCCGCCCTTATGTAGGCCCGCTAGTTCTTAGTTGACTATATAACATACCATTAATTGATGCATTATGCGATACCAATATTTTGTTGTACTGTTGGGTTTTGAAGCTAAAATTACATTACCTGCTAAGGCACACAACAATATTTTATAGATACTGCCGGCTTTATATCCAGATGGGAAATTGTATTGTTGGGTAAAAAAATGGATCACCAATTTGATTGGGCAGAATTGAAGTGTCCATATTTTCGATTGGAGTTAAGAGTGAAATTATGGGGAGCCTATTTTTCGACTAATCTGACGTCCCTACAGATCCAGTCGATGTCTGGCTATTCCCCCAATTCCTTTTATTATTGCAGCCTTTCTTTGATAGCAAGAATTATTTGTTTTGCTTCAGCTTTTTCAAGTTCAATCCCAAATCGAAATGTTTTTGGACCATAATCAAAAGCCACCATGCCATTTAAGTCTAAGATATTTTGGAAACTTCTTATTATGTTAAACCGTGACCGTTTGTCAGCTACCCTTAAATCTTTAACTTTGCTCGCAGCGTATTCTCGTTTTCTTTCCCATCCGAATATTTATTTAGAAACCTTCAATACATTTGAATTTGCTTCTACTATTTCTCTTCCTGCAATTAACCAAAAAAATGTGTAAAGACCTGCTACACACAACCCCAGCAGCGCGACGAGAAAGAGCAAAAGAATAATGCTAAATATGATAAAGACAGTTAGTGTTAGATACCCAGGCGGAGTATATTTTCCAATACCTACCGCTTGATACAGCCTCACAAAAAAAATGCCGTAAACTATATAGCCCCAAACAATTAACCAAAGGCCATGCCCCAATATTTGAAGAGCATTTTTTTACTTGGAATGCTCAGACTAACGAGATTGTCTGATTTATTTATCGAGTGTCTTGAAGCTGGTAATGGAAGGGGCATAGGCTGACCTTTGTCATATAGATAACAAAGCCTGTAGATGATCAATGAGTTTTAATTTCCACATAATTTTGCAACCAAAATCTTCGTGAGGTTCATTATCTCATAATAAATTATTAAACAAATATACATTTCGTATTTTCAATAGTATTGTCATACTTAACTTATTAAGTTCACTTTTATGACCAACAATTAGCTGCAAGAACTATGCCCGTCCAAGTTGATTTTGAATGGTGAAGTATCCATTTGCGTTAAGCAATTTCAGCCATCATTATTATGTTGTCCGGGTACAAGACAAGCTATAACTCCCCCGAATTTGAATGTAGGGAAAACCAGTAATGACAATTTAATATTTTACCTATAAAATAATTTCAACAAAGCGGATTATCTAAAGGAACCAAGAGCAGGTTGAATCTTTCGCCACAAGCCCTTCTGCGGGTGGCCTCTTTTAAAATTGTTTATCCCTTGAAGCTTACTTTGAAGCCCAGTGTTGTTTAATATCTGTAAAGAATTACGGATAGGAAAAATCGTTACAAATCACCTAGGATAAGTCCACATTCAATAATGAATCTACTTGACATTGTAGTTTAGATCATTTACGAAAGATTTGCGCTGGTGTTTACTTGGAGAAAGGTGAAAACCCAGCGAGGCCCGCCCCATCATGACCGGGGCGGGCTGCTTTAATTGTCAAATTCTAAGGATTTCGAAAAATTTATGGGATTAACTTCCGCTCATCGCAAGTGTAGTCGACATGGCGTGCTTGTTAAACACCCTAATTAGAGTAAGTCGATCTGTACAAGTGGGGATAAAGAGCGGGTGGTGGGGTTCGAACCCACGCATGGTAGCTTGGGAAGCTACTGCCTTACCACTTGGCTACACCCGCAGTAATTTTACCCGCCTCATTTCAATAGCGCGATTATAGCCATCGGATTGGCCTGTGTCAAGTTGATGATTTTTGGATGTTTAATCAATATTTAACCGCCTCGAACTACAGAGTGCTGCGTAAATAGCAGAATTAAATATCTGTTGTATTAGAGTCGACCTGATAAGCAAGATTAGAGTATTATTCGAAAAGCAGTAACCTGGTTATTGCTCCCGATATATCAACTTATTGGCCAGTTCCATAAGGACTGCACCTGCCTCGCCTTGTGGATCGGCCTCTCGTAAACTGTTAAGCGCAAGGGTTGTCATTTGACGTGAGATTGCATGGGTGTACTCATAGGAACCTTCGGTGGCTAACAATTTTGCCAATCCTTCTACTTCGTCTGGTTTAATGTTTCCTTTTTTCCAGCGCTCAGCAAAGTCTCCTGATTGATTTATTCCATGAATGACTGGTAAAGATTTTTTCCCATTCAACAAATCGTTTGCCGCTGATTTCCCAGTAATTGCTTCATCGCCCCAGATTCCTAAAATGTCGTCCTGAACTTGAAATGCAATCCCGACCGAATGGCCAAATGAGCGGTAGGCATCGCACTGATTTTCATCAGCGCCTCCCAAAATTGCCCCAAGATGGCAACTTGCCCTTAATAATGCTGCAGTTTTCCCAGCAACCATTGGCCAGTAATCTTCGACAGTTAAATCATCCCGTTCTTCGAATGACATATCAAGAAATTGGCCGCTAGTCAGATCGAGACTGGAGCCGTGTAATATGGTTGCCGCCTGTATGACTGTCTCGGCCGGGTAATCCTTTTTCAAATCCATTATTGCTTGGTTAGATAAAACAAACAATCCATCGCCTACATTTATCGCCATTGGCATGCCCCATTTCTTCCAGGTTGTAGTTCGTCCTCGGCGTGTGCCTGAGTTGTCTTGAATATCATCATGGACAAGGGAAAAATTATGTACCAATTCAATTGCACAGGCAGCCGGCAGTGCGTTTTCCCATTGTCCTTCACAAGCGGCGGTTACAAGTAATACGATTAGGGGACGTAGACGTTTGCCGCCCGCTTGTGAATTTGCTCCCTCCCCAGTCCACCCTAAATGGTAGGTGAGCATATCGTAAAATGGACGCGTGTGTGGTTTATCTAATCTCGCAACTTGACTCTTGAGTTCTGACTCAATAGCAGGGAGCATTTCTTTTGAGAATTTCTCCAGACTCATTGCTTAATCTCCTTGCTTAATCTCATCACTGGAATGAAAAGGGATTGATAAACAGGTTTCATGCGTGCGATTTTATCAGGTTTCTTCTCATTTAATGAGTTGATTTTATTCGCCAAATCTCAATTCCTGCAAACCCTGTTGCGCCTGAATGCGCGTATGGGCGGGTCGTCCATACTGGAAATAAGCCTACGTTAGGATTGGAAGGGTTATACAGTAGTGCTTCCGTGATAATAAACCCTTCAGAGCTTAGGTGATTGGTGACAGAATACGCACGGCCGAATTTGTCAACCCTGTTTACAACTAACATATGTTCAAAGTTTCCCTCACTTCCTGCATAGATATAAATGAAGTCACCAGGCAGCAGAGGCGTTTCCAGCCAGTCGATTTTATTGAGTTTTGTTTTCAGGCGAATATTTTCAAAACTGTCTTTCGGAAAGACTTTCGCGAGCGTTTGACGATCAGTCGGCAGATCAGGATTTAGTAACCAAAATCTGTACGGATCAATACCTTTGTTTATAAGGCCAGCCTCCTGGAGAATTGCGATTGAGAGCGGGCCGCATATATCCGTGGGGGAGCCATAGCCTTTGCCATTTATATCTTCACCTAGTTGTCGGCTTTCATCCGTGGTTTTGCGTACAAATATAATGGAAGATTCGTAAACCTGGAATTGTTGTTTTACAGATAGAGGGCCAATTGGTAGTAAGTGGCCACTCTCAACAAGCCCCAGTAATGTGTCCGTTAGTGTTGGAGTAGAGCTTGGTTTGGTTGGGGCGGGGGTGTTTGTTTTGATTCTGATTAGGGTAGGGGTGGGAGTGAATGTTTTGGTGGGTGGCCGTATTGTAGCGCTGGGCTGCGGTGTATTCGTAGATTGAGTGGGTGTTGATGTCGGTGAGGGTGTCGGGATCAAGGCGGAGATAGAGGCTGACAGCAAAAAGCCAGCCAGCAATAGTAAAGTAAGAATTAACCCAAGAAAGAGACCAAACCCTAGATATTTTTGCTCAGTGCGCATGTGGGCTCGAAGGTAAGCTGGAATTAATTAAATAGAATGGGTTAAAAGTAATCTAATTGTAAATATAGGTCAACAGGTAATGCGCATTGATCCAATTATTTCTTCGATTTGTACCTATCGAAGTTGGTACCAACAAATTGGGAATAAACGGTTTCTTGAATAAAGGTCTGGCTATTATGTATTATCGTGTAGCCTGGCATTTGTCAGATTTTCAAGGGTATTAACGCCTGTGGAGAACATGGTGACTTCTATCTGGCGTTTTGTCAACATCATTCTCTCTACAATTTTTTCTGTGGAAACCGCAGCGGCCTTTAGAAATTGACCGGCCATGCCTCCTAAAGTAGCGCCTAGGGCCACACATTTGGCAATATCGAGTCCATCTTTCAAGCCCCCACTGGCGAAGATCGTCATTTCAGGGAGAGTGTGTTTAATATTCAATATAGACTCTGTGGTGGGGATGCCCCAGCCTACAAAGGTAGCGGCCAACATGCGGGTGAATTCATCTGGGGCACGGTGCATCTCGACTTGTGACCAGCTTGTGCCGCCGGCTCCGGCCACGTCAATAGCGGTAATGCCAGAGTCGGCCAAAAGCCTGGCAGTACGCTCGGATATGCCCCAGCCAACTTCTTTGGCTATGACGGGAACACCTAGATTTTTACATATTTCTTCGATCTTATTAACCAGACCTGAGAAGTTGGTATCCCCCGCATCTTGAACCGCTTCTTGCAATGGATTTAAATGCAGGACGAGCGCATCTGCCTCGATCATATCTACGGCCCGGTGACATTCATCGATGCTATATCCGTAGTTTAATTGAACAGCACCCAGGTTGGCAAAAAGCAAAATATCAGGTGCCACTTCGCGCGTGACAGAAAAGGTTTGGATTTGTTCGGGATGTTCTATAGCAGCGCGCTGACTGCCGACTCCCATAGCAATGCCTACTTCTTGCGCGGCTTCAGCCAAACGACGATTTATTTGACCGGCTTCTTCTGTCCCGCCGGTCATGGAACTGATCAGGATTGGAGCGGCCAGTTGTTTACCCAGCAGGCTGAGGCTGGGATCGACGCGGGTTAAATCTACTTCGGGTAGGGCTTCATGGACGAATTGATAATTCTCGAGCCCTGTGGTCAATCCAGAGCGGACATCTTGCTCCAAGTTGATTTTAATATGCTCAGATTTTCGCTTATCGATCGGCGCAACTTTTGTCATAAGGCAGTGTTCCTTTGTGTATATTCCCACTTAAGGGAGTTTGCTGGCACGCTTGACACAATGGTAAGAAAGAGTAAAATTGGCCAGTTATAAATACTGATATTTAGTGCAGGAGGTTTATTATGTCTGATACATATGCTGATATTAAGGCGATTATTGTAGATCTGCTTGGTGCGGATGAGAGCAAAGTAACTATGGAAGCCAATTTTCGTGATGATCTCGAAGCTGATTCACTCGATCTTGTTGAGTTGATCATGGCTTTTGAGGACAAGTTTGGCACGGAAATTTCTGATGATGATGCACAGACAATCATCACTGTTGGGGGTGCAGTCAAATACATTGACGCAAATAAGTAATTCAATTTAAATTATACTTGCAAAGACGCCCTAAAGGGCGTCTTTTTTGATTCTTATAATATTGCGCGGATATAAATTTTCAGCCTTAGATTATTAATTTAATAACGTTGGTATTTCTTCCGGGTGCTTGGCAACTTTGACACCAGCAGCTTCGAGCGCCTTGATTTTGTCGGCGGCTGTACCCGCGCCACCTTCGATTATAGCGCCTGCATGACCCATCCGCTTGCCCCTAGGCGCAGTTAGACCGGCGATGAACCCGGCTACAGGCTTGGTCATATTTGAAGAAATAAATTCGGCGGCATTTTCTTCATCTGAACCACCTATTTCTCCAATCATGATTACTTTTTCAGTTTGCGGGTCATGTTCAAACATATTTAACACGTCAACAAAATTGGTACCGCTGATCGGGTCGCCGCCAATGCCCACACAAGTTGAGGCGCCCATTTTTAGATTTTTCATTGCATTCAATACTTCGTAAGTCAATGTCCCCGATCGAGATACTACCCCCACGTTCCCAGGGATGGCTATATTGCCAGGGATGATGCCTACTTTTGCTTGGCCGGGCGTCAGCAAACCAGGGCAGTTTGGGCCGATTAATCTCACCTTTCTCTGGTCGAGGTAATTGCGCACACGCATCATGTCTTGAACCGGGACACCTTCTGTAATGCAAATGATAAGCTCGATGCCCGCGTCTGAGGCTTCGAGCATAGCCTCAGCTGCAAAACGAGCTGGCACAAATATGATCGAAGTATTTGCTTCTGTTGCCTCAACAGCAATTTTTACCGAATCAAATACTGGCACTTTGCCATTTAAAACCCAATCACCGCCCTTGCCTGGGGTGACGCCGGCAATAACATTGGTGCCATAATCAATCATCTGGGAGGTATGGAATAGTCCTTCCTTGCCTGTAATCCCTTGCACCACGAGGCGTGTATTCTTATCTATTAATATACTCATTGTGAAGCCCCTACTTTCTCGGTTCCTTTCGTACTGACTTTCGCGGCAGCAACCACTTTCTCTGCTGCGCCAGCTAGGGTGTCGGCAGTGATCATATTCGCATTTGAAAGCAACGCACGACCCTGCTCCGCGTTTGTGCCTACCAAGCGGACCACCATCGGCACTTTTGGTTTTACATCTTCCATGGCTGCTAGAATGCCTCTTGCGACTTCATCACAACGGGTAATGCCGCCGAATATGTTATAAAGCACGGCCTTGACATTTTTATCAGATAAGATGATGCGCATTGCCGCGGCGACTTTGTCAGCATCCGCACCACCGCCAATGTCGAGAAAGTTGGCTGGTTCACCCCCGAAATGTTTAATGACATCCATACAGGTCATGGCCAAACCGGCGCCATTAACCATACAGCCAATGTTTCCATCTAACTTGATGAACGACAAGCCATACTTTCGAGCTCGGGTTTCAGAAGGGGCTTCCTCATCCGTGTCGCGCATTTCAGCCAATTCCGGTAACCGGAAAAGAGCATTATTGTCGATTACCATTTTTCCATCGAGCGCAATCAGGTGCTTTGATTTAGTAATAACCAATGGATTTATTTCAGCCAGTGTGGCATCCGAGCCCTTGTAAGCGTCCCATAATCCTTTTGTGATCATACCGAATTCCTGCCAATTTTCACGTGGCAGATAAATCCCAGCGGCTATGTTCCTGGCTTGATACGGTTGCAAACCAAGTAAGGGATCGATATACACCTTTACGATCTTATCGGGAGTCTTTGCTGCAACCTCTTCAATATCCACACCTCCTTCTGCGGAAGCCATAAGCACGGGTTTTTTTTGGGTTCTATCGTTGGTGATGCCCAAATATATTTCTTGTTCGATAATGGCAGCCGTCTCAACAAGGACTTTCTTGACTGTCAAACCTTTGATTTCCATCGCCAAGATTTGGGTAGCAATCTTTTCGGCATCCTCGACATTCTTGGCTATTTTAATGCCGCCTGCTTTGCCGCGACCGCCAACTAAGACTTGAGCCTTTATCACTACATATCCACCTAACTCCTTGGCGAATTGTCTGGCCTCATTTGCGGTAGAAACAACGCGCCCCTGTGGAATAGGGACGTTATATTTTGATAATACGAGCTTGGATTGGTATTCGTGGAGTTTCATTTACCCTCACAATGAGAATGGGATTTAGCCCGAAAATAGCAAACCGGATTATACCATTAGGGAAATTTGCATGGATATTTTGCTATATTAACGAGATTGTTATTCAGGCAAAGAAAAGCGAAGGATACGATTATATAAACTGTCTGTTACCCAAACATTATCTTGTGCAT
Organism: Anaerolineae bacterium; assembly: GCA_030123675.1. Lineage (GTDB taxonomy): Bacteria > Chloroflexota > Anaerolineae > Anaerolineales > Villigracilaceae > JAABUE01. The sequence continues at coordinate 61,342 of JASJYH010000004.1, forward strand.
CGATAACAATACCGGAGGCTAAACCGAATGTGGAGGCTGTCTCACCAAAATCTCCCCAGGTTCGAACCACCTCACCCGCAGAAGTGAATTCAATAATTCGATATTGTTCCGGGTCGGTTACAAATACATGTCCTTGTGAATTTACCGCAATGAAGGGCTTATTATCAAGTGATTGTCCATACCAACCGAACACATCCCATTGCCGTACGGGTAGGAATACCGATAAATCTTCTGTGGGCTTAAATGTTTGGATGCGCTTGTTCCAGGTGTCAGTGACATAAACTGTTCCATCTTTAGCCACGGTAATGCCTACTGGTTCATCAAATTGACCGGGATCAAAGCCGGCTGTACCGAATTCGGATATAAATTCACCTTGCGCATCGAATACAACGATACGTTTGTTTCCGGTATCGGCAACATAGACATACCCCTCAGCGTCAACCGCCAAACCACGCGGACCGTAGAATCCGTATTCCAGATCTAATTCAGACGGATCATAATGTCCCCAAGTTAGAATGGAGCTGCCGTCCGACGAAAATTTTTGGATGCGGTGATTCCATGTGTCGCTGACATAAACCGAGCCATCCGGGCCAACCGCCACGCCCCAGGGTTCATTGAATGTACCCTTTGGAGGCGGTTCGCCATTTTCTTCTTCAGCAAATATGCCCCAGGTTTCAATTAACTGCCCATCTTCGTCCAGGTGTAGAATCCGATGATTACGAGAATCTGCCACATATAAGCTGCCATCTGGGGCTATGGCAATTGAGCGGGGTGCGTTCATATCAACAGGTTGGGGCTGATTTGAATCGAGGACCAAATTAGCAGGTAATGTAATATCTTTGCCCTCGGTTGGATCTTCTATTTCAATGGGCGCGGCCGGAACTGCCCCGTAATTCCAAATTTGTGAGGCGATATCTTTGCGAATGTAGAGCCGCATTTTGTCTGATGGTTCCCAGGTTGCGGGCGATAATGAATTGCTATTTGGTTTCGTGGCTGCGGCGTAGCTAGCGAAATCACGGTTGAACCAAATATCCCAGATTCCATTTCTTATTTGTGGATTTTGGATTGCATTAATAATCCGGTCTTTGGTTAGCCCGAAATAATCCTGGTTGGGCCACCACATCCGAATGTAATCAAAACGATAGAAGCTTGGACCAAGCGCCGGTTCGATCTTATCGAAATTCTTAGCGTCAACAATCACAAATAATGAATCTCTTAATGCCCTGGTTGGTTTGTCGAAGGATTGTTTGCTATTGAAATCACGTAAGTACCATACAAAAGGCCAAGAAACGCCTGTATCAGGCGCACTGGCATCATAATGTAAAGCTAGGTCCATGCCACCAGTAGTGCGCTCTGAAATTTCTTTGGCTTGGGCTATAATTTGCTTAATCCCGGTTGCCCCATGTGCATATACCAAATACTCTTTGGCACTATCGTAATTGATAAACGAAGCTCGGAAAGAGGCTCTCATCGTTAAAATGGTGGCAGAGCCAAATAAAGCCAAAGTAATCAAATAGGGAAAATTGCCGGTATTCCGGTTTCGCAACAAATACAGCCCCACTACGCAAGCAATTGTAATTAATATAATAATGCTAAGATTCAACCATATCGTATTGACCACGTTTTCGACAGCCAATGGACCAGTCGGGATACCCAAATAGACAATCAAGGCCCCCATAAAACCCATACCAACAACTGCCACTAGTGCAACCTTTACAAAGCCAGTTATTTCATCATCTAACAATTTGAGCATGCCTACAATGCTCCCAATGGTAAGTATGACCGGCAATAAGAAAGCGACAGTTGCCTGAAGTTGCTCTAAATTTTTTCCTGCAAAAGGCGGGTTTGGACCGAGAATGGATCCAACGCTTAAACCCAAACCCAGTACAAATAATATAGGCAGGGTAAGTGAAACCGCTGTCCTGGAAGAACGCAATTTTTCCCATTCAATTCGTTTAATCAATTGACTTATGCCCCAGCCGGTTATTAAAATCATAGGCCAGGCCATGTGATAGGTTAACCAGGGCATGCGCTCGCCAGCGTAACTCAGTATGAGGATGCTTGAGATGATCCACCAAATTAGCAGACTGAATGTCAAAGGGAAGTTTCTTTCTACTGAACCATGCTCAAGCTCGTATTCGATGTCCTTCTCAGTAGCAGGTTCGAGCTCGGGTGTGGAGGCTATATCGGGTAGTTCGGGGGATAAAGTTTCTTTGGCATCAATGTTCACTGGTTTAGCCGGTGACTTTTTATTCAATTTCTTAATTCCAAAATATGCTGCAAGAATTGTGCCGATCGCCGGTAGGAACTCGTATATTGGTATTTGGATTAACACATAGTAATACCAAGGTTGACTACCGCGTTCGACTCCTTGTTGCGCCAACCAATACCCGAGTGATCCGACCAGGCCTGTGAAAAATCCATCACTATTGGTGAAGACGGAAGTGTAAAGAACCGTGAATATTCCCCAGAACAATATGGCCGGTTTCCACCAATCCCGATTCCAGGATAAGCCGACCCATGCGGATATTGCAAACATAAGCGCGATAAAAATTCCTATAATAACTAGATCACGCGGCAGGCCTAATATTAATTCTGGGCTGGCCATTATTGTGTTTATTTCTGCTGCCGAGGTAGGCAGGCTAATTTTCAGCCAGCCTTCGAGGAATTTTATAGGGAAGGGGGCTAATAAAGGCAGTACGAGGGTACCGATCAATATGATCAAACCAAACGAGCGTACCTTTTTCAGTTTTCCCCAACCATAGCCTGTGATTAGGGAAACTATTGCGCCAATAAGCACTAGGATACCGGAAAGGATAAATATATTAGTTCCGGATAAATCTAAGTCCGGCATCGCCAATTGAGCTTGTGGATTCTCGGGATCAATAGGTATGGCAGTTTCTGTACTACTAAGGGTGCTGCCAGCCTCATCAAATATATTGTAGCCAATTGCGCCGCCAATTAAAAGAATGCCTACAATAAGTAAGATAATAAATGTCCTAAATTCTTTTAATTTTCCTTCCCAGGGCTTGTTTGTTACCCGTGCAATAAAAAGGATACCTAAAAACAGTAAGGCCTGGGCTGCATAAATGAAGGCAGTTTCTTTGGCAGTAAAGTGAATGACGAGGGATAAAGTAATTAAATATATATATTTTTTGTTTCCAATTTCTAAATACCGCAGAATGGCGTAGAGCATTAGCAGACCGGAAAGCCCGACATAGGCCTCATTTCTTACGTAACGACCGTAGTAGAGCATAAAAGGTGAAATGACCATCAAAAACGCGGCAATGAGCGCGCCGGTCCTACCCAAATAACGCCGCCAATACCAGACCATCCAAACTGAGGCTATGCTAAAAATAGCAGCCGGAATGCGGGCAGTGAAATCTGATACGCCAAATAGAAAATAGGTAAGGGAAAGCAGGTGAAATTGTAAGGGGCCGTGCATCATTGGGCTATGCTGATAGCCCTGGCCACGGTAGAACAACCAGGAGAAATAGGTGTGCAGGCTCTCATCGTGGCTCATGACCCGCGTTTCAAGATCGTAAAAGCGCGTTACAATGCTCAATAACAAAATAGCTGCGAAAAGAGCAACTTCATTGGTGATGCCTGGCAGAGCTGGATGCACTGGGCGTACAAGCCATTTTTGTTTATTCATCATAGGGGATAATTTTTCTCTCTAAGAAAGCTAGTGCTCTTCCAATTTGATTTTGATTGGAGAAGTATCCTTTTAGGTAGTGCAATTTCACCCATCATTATTATGTTATCCGGGTACTAGCCAAGAATATAATCCAAAGCCGATTATCTGACAAGCAATATGATGGGTGACTTTCGTGTAACCGCACCATTGGTTTATTAAAAGACTCTAAACAAATTTAATTTGAGCCAGCCAGCTGGCCACATCCCGCCTGGATATCGATTCCCCGCCGCATTCGGATCGTACACGGGATTCCAGCAGCCTCCAAGACCCTTTTGAAATTGTTAGCCCGCTGACGATCGCTGGCCTGACCTGGATAGCCATCAGTCGGATTGAGGGGGATCGCATTGACATGGCACATCAATCCCTTGAGGCGGGCTGCCAAATTTCGAGCTACCTCTTCCGAGTCGTTAACCCCGCTGATCAAAGCCCACTCAAAAGTGACTCGCCGGCCGGTTTGATCCACGTAATAGCGGCAGGCCTCAAGTAGTTTACTTATGTTGTGTTTCTTATTTATGGGCATAATTTTTCCACGGTTTTCGTCATCAGCAGCGTGAAGGGAGATGGCTAGATTGACTTGACTTTTTTCATCTGCAAAGCGTTTGATCATCGGAACCAGGCCCACGGTCGAAATGGTGATGCGTCTTGCTCCGATACCAAATCCCCGCGGGTCGTTTAAGCGATCAATTGCCATCATAGTGTTGGCGTAATTATGGAAAGGTTCACCCATTCCCATCATGACGATATTGGTAACTTTTTCATCATTTTCGTGTAGTATTCGAGCGTAATACAAAACTTGGGCCACAATTTCGCCGCTGGTGAGATGGCGTTTAAATCCCATTTGACCGGTAGCACAGAAAACACATCCCAGCGCACAGCCTGCTTGAGATGATATGCAGAGCGTGCGGCGACCCTGACCCTTATGAGTGGCGGCATCATATTTCATCAAGACAGTTTCGATTACGAGTTTATCGTGTAGTTGAAAAAGGGTCTTACGGGTCTGGCCGTCCGATGAGTCTTGATGTTTTATAGGCCTTAATGGGTTGAAAAGAAATATTTGACCGAGGTGCTCCCGTAAGGATTTGGGCAGGTTTGTGAATTCATCAGGCTTGTTCCAATATTGTTTGTATAATCCCTCCCGGATTTGGTCAGACCGATAGATAGGCTCACCGAGAGCATTTATCTTCTTTTCTAATTCAGAAAGTGTGAGATCGTGGATTAATGGCAAGTTTGACATCAGTCTAATAATAATCCCAAATTGTCTGCGATCAAATCTGGTTTTGGAATCCAATCCCCCACTTGTTTTTTTGTTGCCACGCCACTGAGGACTACTGCTGTCGTACAGCCAGCCGCTTGGCCGGCTGCGATGTCGGTTTCCAAACGATCGCCGATCACCAGAGTTTCTTCGGCTCCAACTTTTAATCTTTTTAGTGCAATGTGGATCATAAAGGGTAAGGGCTTGCCGATAATAATTGGTTCCACATCGGTAGCAGCATGAATAGCCGCGAGTATCGAACCGGCACCCGGCACCAATCCATTTGGGGTAGGGAAGGTTTTATCGGGGTTCGTGCCATAAAAGGGAATCCCAGTACGAATATGGAGTGTGGCCCGCAGGAGTTTTTTATAGGAAAGAGAACGGTCGAGACTGCCTACCACGGCTATTGGGGTACTATCATTTTCAGGATCCGTGATTGGTGTGAATCCATATTCTTCAAGTGCGTGGCTGATCCCATTTTCCCCAATCAGGAAAACATGCCCTTTTTCAGAAAGGTCTTTTGCAAGGGATTCAGCGGTTGCCTGGGCTGAGGAAACAATCTGCCAAGGCTCTAAGAGCACACCAAAATTCGCTAATTTCTCCAGATGTTCAGCTATCGTTTTGGTGGCGTTGTTTGTGGCCA
>JASJYH010000050.1 GCA_030123675.1 Anaerolineae bacterium
TGGTTGGTATTCAAGGAACAATTTAATTGGGGCACGCTTGCCGGCACCTTCGTCGCGATTGCAGGTGTAGCTTTATTATTTTTGGCCTAATATTTACAAAGAATAGCGCTACATAGTAGGCCTGCTGGGTATAGGATGTTTTCGATTAAACCCGTCTACGATCTGATGTATACTGAAATGATATGACTATCCTGAAGGGCAAACGTATCTTAATGGGAGTGACAGGTTCGATCGCAGCGTATAAAGCTGCTGATCTGGCATCCCAGCTCGCACAGGCCGGCGCGATCCTAGATGTAGTTCTCACAGCCTCTGCCTTAAAATTCGTTACAGCGCTTACCTTTCAATCGCTCACTGGCCGGCGGGCATACACCGATGCCGATTTGTGGGGCACTGAAGCACATGTGTTGCATGTTGAGCTTGCCCGGAAAGCCGAATTATTGGTTATTGCTCCGTGCACCGCCAATACGATTGCCATATTGGCACATGGAGAAGCAGATAGTCTTTTGGCTGTCACCGCGCTGTCGGCGAAATGTCCGTTGTTGATTGCGCCTGCAATGGAAAGCAACATGTATGCGCACCCAGCAACGCAAGAAAATTTGGCCAAGCTAGCCGGTCGCGGGGCTTATATCACTGGCCCTGCAGAGGGACATCTTGCCTCAGGAAAATCAGGACAGGGACGAATGCTGGAAACCCTCGAGTTGTTTGGTCACATCCGCCTCATGCTTGGACGAAATGGCCTGCTGGCCGATAAAAAAGTCGTCATCACCGCTGGAGGCACACACGAGCCGCTGGACCCAGTGCGTGAGTTGACCAATCGTTCCTCTGGAAAACAAGGCTACGCTTTGGCACAGGCTGCCATTGATGCGGGTGCGCAGGTCAGCCTGATTACATCTGTCGAACGGACTCCGCCTGTGGGCGCGCGTATTGTGACAGTCCGCACAGCACAGGAGATGCTCGAAGCAGTTTTGGCAGAAGTCGCTGGTGCGGATGCGCTCATCATGGTTGCGGCAGTGGCTGATTTTCGCCCGAAGGACATCCCGGATCGTAAGATGAAGAAAAAAGATGGTATTCCCCAGGTCAAACTTGAATATGCGCCTGATATTTTGGAGGCGGTAGCAAACCTGAAGTCTGGAAAGAAGCGGCCAAAGGTTGTCGTCGGCTTTGCGGCTGAATCACACGACCTTCTTGAAAATGCAGCACTTAAGTTACAATCGAAGGCCCTAGATATGATAGTCGCCAATGATATTTCTGCCGAAGATGCGGGTTTCTCCGTCGATACCAATCGGGTAATCCTTTTGCACGCAAATGGAGAAAGCGAAGCACTGTCGCTCTTAAGCAAGTTTGAAGTCGCAGAAAAAATTGTTAATCGAGTTGCATCCCTTTTGGAATAGCTCATGCGTATTTTGGTACTATCAGACATCCACGCAAATTACACTGCCCTTATGGCGGTGTTAGAAGATGCTGGAGATGTGGATGAGACTTGGTGCCTGGGCGATGTTGTTGGCTATGGGCCAGACCCGAATGCCTGTGTAGAGGAATTGCGTGAAAGGCCTATGCTGACTTGCCTGCTGGGCAACCATGATGTGGCTGCTATTGGAAAAATTCCCCTTGAGATGTTCAATGGTGATGCGCGTCTCTCGCTAATCTGGCATGAAAAAGTATTGGCTCCCAGCAACGCAGATTTTTTGCGATCTTTGCCTGACAACACCAAAGTGCGCAATGATGTTACCTTAGCGCATGGCAGCCCACGCGACCCAATTTGGGAATACATTATTAATACGCTTTCGGCGCGCTTGAACTTTGATTACTTCGATACCAACTGGTGTTTTGTGGGCCATTCGCACATTCAGTGCATGTTCATGCTAAATGAGGGACTGGACCGCATTACCTTAGATTCCCCAAAAGTGGGCGAACCAATAAAATCGAACGGACGGGCGATTCTTAACCCAGGCTCGGTTGGCCAACCCCGCGATCGAGATCCACGCGCGGCCTATGCCATTTTTGACCCTGGAGCCAAAACCTGGGAAGCTCGCCGGGTGGAATATGATGTTAAAGAAGTACAAGACCGGATGCGGGAAGCGAAGTTGCCAGAAAGACATACTGAACGTCTGGCAGAGGGATGGTGAGTTGGCTGAAAGCATTGATCTATTAACATTTTAGGAACTTTTTACGAATTATTTCGTCATTAAGGAAGGCGATCAACTTTTCTTGACTTGAAAGGAGAAACTATGAAACGGTTTTTACTAATTTCATTAGCTACTGCGTTCCTTACCTCAGCGTGCGGTGCTGCCGCCGCGCCTGAAATGATATTCGATCAGGCCATGGAGGTCGAGGCACCCATGGCCGCTGGCGACTTTGTTCCGGACGAAGCCAGCGCGTCCAGCGGCAGCGCAGGTTTTGAAGCCGCTGCTGTAAAGCGACTTGTCATCCAAAACGCTAACCTGAGTATTGTCGTCCCCGATCCGGTATCGAAGATGGAAGAGATCGGCAAGATGGCAAGTAGCATGGGTGGTTTTGTTGTTTCTCAAGAGAGTTACCAAACCTTCACGTCAAACAACGTCAAAGTGCCTGAAGGTAACATCACGATCCGCATTCCGGCAGAAAACCTAGACGAGGCACTCGAGCAAATCAAAGCCGATGCGGTTGAAGTGCAAAACGAGAGTCGCTCCGGCGAAGATGTGACGCGTGAATATATAGATTTGAAGTCTCGTAAGAAGACGCACGAGCAAGCTGCAAAGCAGTTGAGTGAAATTTTGGAGGGTAAAACTGAATCGACCGAAGTGATCGAGGTGTTCAATCAGTTGGTCTTTCACCGTGAACAGATTGAACTTCTCAAGGGTCAAATTAGTTATTTTGAAGAAGCCGCAGCGCTCTCGGCAGTCAGTGTCCAGATCACAGCAGAAGAAACCTTGCAACCGCTCGAGATCGCTGGTTGGAAGCCGGTGGGTGTGGCTCGCGATGCGCTCCAGGCGCTGATCAACTTCTTCCAGAGTTTTGTTACCTTCCTTATCTGGGTTATCATCCTGATCATCCCGGCTGGATTACTGATACTGGGCCTGCTATGGCTGGTGAGAAAGGTATTCAGTTTCGCGTGGCGCAAACTCTTCCCACACACAAAGAAGAAAATTAAAACACCAAAAGAAAAAAAATAACCAGATAATTCTTCTTACAGAATATATACCCCTCATCTCAATAAGGTGAGGGGTATAATTTTTTTAATGGAAAAACTTGTCCGAGATGCGCGAGCGTTATTCGATGTCCATTTGACAGGCCCACAAGTAAAAGCACTGACGAGCTTTGAGCGCGAACTTTTAGATTGGAATAAAAAATTCAATTTGACAGCAATCCGCGACGTGGTAGGCATCCGCACCAAGCATTTCCTTGATTCATTCTCGTGTGTGCTGGCCTGGAAAGCAAACCCACCAGACAGCTTGATCGACATTGGCACTGGCGCTGGTTTTCCTGGGATCCCCCTAAAAATAATCTATCCGAATACAAAAGTAGTGTTGGTTGAATCAATTGGAAAAAAAGCCAGGTTTTGTCGGCATGTTGTTGATTTATTGGGCCTGGAAAATATAGAAGTTATTCAAATTCGCGCTGAAACCCTCGGTCACATGGAAGAACACCGCGAGAAATATGATTGGGCCATTGCACGTGCTGTGGCCAAAATGCGAGTTCTCTCGGAATATATGCTGCCACTTGTGCGTGTGGGTGGGAGTATGCTGGCCCAAAAGGGAGAAAGCGGGCCAGCGGAATACCATCAAGCGGAAACTGCTATCAAAAAGCTAGGTGGCGAACTGCGACAGTTGCTGCCCCTCACACTGCCTGGAGTGGTTGAAGAGCGGCACTTGATCTTAGTTGATAAAATCGGGTTAACTCCTTTGGAATACCCTCGAAAATCCGGAGTCCCGACGAAAAACCCCTTATAAGTTACAGCAGCAAAGTATCTGCTCGCTAAGAGGTAGAGTCGTAAACTATCCTTTTGCCTTTCGGCGACTGACGTTCCCGTCTTTTAAATCCCATATTACAGCCTTTGCAGCGAACTCTGCTGGGAATAAGTTCAAATCTGTGGTGGTGAACAACACTTGTTCGCTCTCACCCAAATACTTTATCAAATCCGCACGACGTTCAAGATCAAGTTCGGCCATGACTTCATCTAGGAGTATCAAAGGCCATTCTCCAGTATGTTCTTTCATCCAATGTACTTCGGCCATCTTTACCGCCAACAGAGCGGTTCGAATTTGTCCGCGTGAGCCATAATGGCCCAAATCAACGCTGTTTGCCAAAAACCGTAATTCGTCGCGATGCGGACCAATCGTAGTCATGCCACGTGCGATTTCTTCTTTGCGCAGGCGCGTTAGGCTCTCAATAAATCCTTCCCGGATATCTTCCAGCTCCAATCCTGAACGGTCCACCGGCGTATCCATTTCCAAGCCTAACTGTCCTTGCGGTTTTGGCAAGGGATCGTATGCAGGCTGATAACTTAATCGCAAGACTTCTTTCCCGCGCGTCAACTCGTGATGTATACGCGCTGCCAAGCGTTCGATTTCCTGCACAGCCTGAATGCGCCATAGGATGATTTTGGCGCCCAAACGGGCCAACGCTTCGTCCCACACCCCAAGCTGCTGGGCGTTCCCCCCATTTGATGCGCTAGCTCCAGATCTTCGGTCGTTTAATGCCTTGAGCAGCGCATTACGCTGACTGAGTGCTTGGTTATATTCGCTTAAGGTACGCACATAGGCCGGGTTCGTTTGAGAAATCGTCAGGTTCAAGTAACGACGGCGTTCCTCTGGGCTGCCTTCCAATATCTGTGACATTTGTGGCACGAAGATGACCGCATTGAACTTACCAATCGAGTCGTGGAGAGGCCGTTTTACTTCATCCACAAGAACTTCTTTACGCAAACGCATTCCGTTTACACCGCTCGGTTCCATTATTAGACGGGCTTCTAGCCGATGGTCTGATTTCGCACGCTGATAATCTATAACCAGACGGCCAACCACAACCTGTTTACGCGCTTCCCGTGCTGCCAGGAAATTGACCAATTGCCTGTCGGAATGTGTTTGAAAGGAGGTGAATGCTGCCATGTAATACACAGCTTCTAGCAAGCTGGTTTTGCCCTGTGCATTGCTACCCACCAACACAATAACCCGCCGGGGAAAGTCAAGATCCAGGCGGGTAAAATTCCGAAAGTTGGTTAAGGAAATGTGTTTGAGGTACATCGCTTCTCCCCCTCCCTTATACAGCTAGCTCGAAGGGGTGACACAGGGAAAGTGTGGAATGAGGTTATATTAACTCTTCTGATGGTTCCTCAGGCTGCCAGACTTGTGTGGCACGTTCGGTGAACAAGATACCATTTAAATGGTCTATCTCATGCTGGAAAATGCGTGCCAACCATCTTTCGACCTTAAGTTTCATTGGTTGGCCACGACGATTTAATCCTTTAATGCGGACTGAATATGCGCGTTCTACTTCACCTATCAAGGTTGGGATAGATAAACAACCCTCAACACCTATAACGGTTTCTGGAGAAGCTTTCCCAATCTCTGGATTGACTAACACATACAGTTTAGGAATTACTTCTATGGGTTCTTGGCCTTCTTCTACTTCTTGCGGCTCTGCGTATTGAACCACAATTACCCGTTCCAGCACACCTACTTGCGGCGCTGCCAAGCCCACTCCGGGTGCTTCACGCATTGTTTCGATTAGGTCATCAATCAGGATTTGTAAATTTTTGTCAAACTTGGTAACTGTCCTAGCTTTGCGACGCAAGACTGGGTCGGGTAAAGTCACGATATTACGTACTGCCATGCATGCCTCTAATGTAGGAATTTCAATTCCCGATTTTACTCGGATTTTGAATTCGGTTTTTTACGTTCCTCATCCTGCCGAAATTCATCTAGGTTATTATGATAAGTGGCCATCCAATCAGCCATGCGATTACGTTCGTTTATTTGCTCAATTTTTTTCTTTTCAGAAGCACGCGCTAACCGACGGCGGTTAATATCTGACTGTACTATCGCCGGATCAAGTACATCCTCAAATGCAATCTGAGCGCTGCCGACATCAATATAAACAGTTCCATAATTGAATATATATCCGAAAACCCCCACCCGTTTATATTGTGTTCCTAAAACATTATCGAGAGGTGCTGCTCTGCGTTCCTCAGTCCCAAAAGGTTTTCGGTCGACATCCATGATTTGATCACCGGTCACTCGGAAGATGTCATTTGTCCAGTCCATGTATTGATATAGCCACCAACCGAACACAGGGATCATTATTAGGGGTAACGAAATTGATATCGTATCAAAACCACGGGTTCCATCTGAAAGTACATAAATAAATGTTAAATCAGGACTGAGCGCCAGTGTGAATAACCTTGCTGCTGTCATTCCCAACAAAATCAGCAATATCGTAGATGGAAATAATATCTTGCGGATGAGTACAACCCAGTGTTTGCGATATGTAATCGTATCCCCATCTTCGATCCGTTGTTTGAAAATGTTTATGATCAACAGTTTGAAAAAATTTGGGCGGTAAGAGCTCTGGGAACTGCTTTTACGCTCTTGCTCTGGTAATTCTTTATTTTCGTCAGTCGACTCCAACAACCCCAAACGATGGCGTAAAACGGTTTTAAATGCCTCCTTCTCTTCTTTTTCAAAAATTTGTTGGGAACGCTTCCAGTATTCCTCTACCATGTTCGCTGCCTGATGCGGATGCAACACATGCTTAAATGGGATTGACCCTACAAAAGTGTGAACAAGTACGTTTCCATAATCCATAATTCGGCCGACCAGATCAGTATCAACACCTATTGACAAAATCTCTGTTAACGGGGCTTCGGAGCGGCTATCATACAGCCCGATCACTTTCTCGAGCCAGACAACACGCTGATTGGTGACGACATAATAATCATTACTCCAATCAATGGCGCTCCATGCAATCCACCCAAGATCAAGGACCAGGGCAATCACGCCGATCGATGAAGCTGTTGCCGACTGGGTCAATGTTCCCCAGATTAAAAAAAAGGCCGGGATCAATAAGCCAAGCACGGGTAGGATCAGCACCTTAAGTAAGAAAAAGGAGTGTTTCCTCGCTAAAAAGTACACCACTTCATCCGGGTACAGCCATTTGAATCGCATTGTCCGTGCCAACTTACGACTTGCTATTGAAATTTCTAGGTTTGGCTTGATGCTTGGGTATCTTTTTAAGATTTCATCAAAATCTTCTTTATCAAATCGTAATAGCAAGGTTGGCCCATCAGCGACCACGGAAGCCGAGCGCAATTCGCCAGAAAATAGCTCGAGCTCACCCATGTAATCACCTGATACAAGTGTAGCCAATACCTGCTCGTGCCCGTCTTTTTTCCGGTGGACAACACGAACTTTACCGCTATAGATCAGATAAAAACTATCACCTACCGTGTCCTGTTCGAGGATCATTTCTCCGGCATCGAAGTTAACTTCATAAGTCCTCTCCGCGACCTTTAGCAGTTGATCGTCAGTCAGGTCATGGAACAGATGGACTTTTTGCAAGAATATTGCGCGGTCAGTAGCTTCCATATGATTTTATTCTACTGCTTATTTCCAAAAAAGCGAACATCTTTGACAAATCAAGAATATCGGACGATCGTACAACCGTAGGGACTTGTATCAGTTACATCCGGTAGTTCATTTGCCAACAAAGCCCCGACAGCTTCTTCCAGGTAAAAATGAGTGGCTGTGCGTTGGCGAAAAGCGACATCGTCCACCGCACCTCGATAGCGCAGGATACCCTGACGATCAAGCACAAAAATGTGTGGTGTAGTCTGTGCCCCGTATCGATCCGCGACCGAGTGATCTGCATCCGTTAAAACTAGTGGCAAGCTTCTCTCAAGAGATATTTTGTTTAACATTTCCTTTGGCTCATTAGCGTTCGAAGCAATTGAGAGCAAGGCCACATCCGAACCCCATATAGCAAGGCGAGTTGCAATATCAGTATCAAATCGTTCTGAATGAGGGCATTCTGCCGACCAGAAATTGATAATCACTATTTTGTCACGATAATTATTTATCGTATGAATGTGACCATCTAGATCGGGCAAACTGATATCAGGTGCAGGTTGGTTTAATTCAGTAGTCATTATGGTAATTATAAATGAATTACAATCACTCTTGATGAAAAGGTGGCAATTCTGGGTTGGGCTACTAATTAGTGTCCTGTTCATTTGGCTGGCAATTCGTGGTTTACGATTGGACGAATTTTGGGGATCCGTCAGTCAGGCCAACTACATTTGGCTATTACCTGGTGTGGCTGTATATTTTCTTGGGGTGTGGGTGCGCGCCTGGCGCTGGCATTACCTGCTTGGGCCGATCAAGAAGATTTCCACAAGAACTATGTTTTCCATAACCACGATCGGTTATATGGGAAACAACATCTATCCTGCCCGTGCGGGGGAAGTGCTGCGAGCGGTTATCCTGAAGCGAAAAGAAGGTGTACCGGTCTCAGCCGCTATGGCAACCATTATCGTCGAACGTATATTTGATGGAGTGGTAATGCTGGCCTTCGTGTTCGTTAATCTACCCGAGCTTGCCAAGCTGACAGGGGCCTCTGGTTTTGTGGGCAACATTCAGCAGGTGGCAGTGATCGGTATGGGTGTGTTCCTGGGCGCGCTGGCAGTTTTTTTACTGGCGGCTATGTTCCCGCAGCTGACAGCTAGAATCGGCTTGTGGTTTATCTACCGTTTGGTCCCTATAAATTTGCAGGATAAGATCATCGGTATTATGAATAAATTTCTTGAGGGGCTGGCTGCCTTACGCTCGCCATTCAATGTGCTGATGGTGTTCTTTACCTCGGTCATCATCTGGCTGCTTGAAACCGGCAAATACTGGTTCGTGATGCAAGCCTTCCCGTTCGAAGTCAGTTTTTTTGCACTAATGCTGATGAATGGGATTGTCAATTTAGCGACAACGATCCCATCCGCGCCGGGTTATATCGGCACATTTGATGCGCCGGGTATAGCCGTGCTGACAGCCTTTGGCGTAAACAAAGCTACTGCAGCAGGCTATACGCTTGTTTTGCATATTGCATTATGGTTACCTATCACAGTGTTAGGCGCATATTATCTTGCTCGCGAGGGTGTTAAATGGAGTGACTCGTTACGAACTGAAACAGAAAATATCTGATGCGTGGGTTATACTACACAAAAATTGTTTGAGGCACGAACAGACCATTAATTTGTAAAAAGCAGCCGCACAAACGATCAAGCTGTTAGATATTTTTGAACAATTGGCTGCCAATCCCAGGTGCGAATCGCGTTGGCTGCGGAGACAGGTAATGATTTATGTGGTCCGCTAGGAATGGGGAAAGCTCAAAAAATTGGCTAGAAGAATAAATAAAATAAAATATTAGGGCACCTGTTAATTTGTCCTAATTGGAGAGTTCATGAAAATTGCTATTATTGGGGCGGGATTTGGTGGCATGGCGGCTGCCTACGATTTGAAAAGAGACGGGCACGAAGTAATCATTTTTGAATCTGCTGATTTTGTCGGTGGGCTGGCATCGGGTTTTAAGGAACCGCATTGGGACTGGTCTGTGGAAAAGTTTTACCACCACTGGTTTGCCAGTGACAATCACATGCTGGGCCTGATTGAAGAACTGGGGCTTAGTGATCAGGTGTTGTTCCCACGGCCGTTCACGGTATTGTTGCATAACGGCAAATGGTTTCCGTTCGATTCTATTGTCAATGCGCTTAAATTCCCTGGATTGGGTTGGGGAATTAATAAAGTTCGTTTTGGACTAGTGGGTCTGTACCTTCGATTAACCAATAATTGGAAAGCGCTCGAACAGCTTACTGTGGAAGAGTGGATGCACAAATGGGCTGGTAAAGCAGTATATGAAAATATGTGGCAGCCCCTTATGATCGGCAAATTTGGACCGTACTACAAAGATGTCAACATGGCTTGGTTTTGGGCGCGCCTCAAAGCCCGGACGATGAAACTGGGTACGTATAAAGGCGGATTCCAGGCCTTTGCAGATCGCTTTGCATATATCCTGAGCGATTTGGGTGTAGAGATTCGGTTAGGGCAAAAAGTAACCTCGATTAAGCGGAAGCAAGAAAAAGGTCTGGTCATTGATGCGGGGAAAAAAGAGTACTTCGATAAAGTTCTGGTTACCACTTCCCCCGGGCTAATGGCAAAACTTTGCCCCGATTTACCCGAGTCCTATTTAAAGGGATTGCTGGATTTAAAGTCGATGGGCGCGGTGGTAATGGTTCTGTCGCTCAAACACAAACTTTCAGAAGAGGGCTATTATTGGTTCAACCTGCCAAAGGACGCCGGATTCCCGTTTTTGGCTTTGGTTGAGCACACCAACTTTGTATCGTCGGAAAATTTTGGGGGTGATCACATATTGTATGCAGGAGACTACCTGGAAGCCGGGCATGAATATTTTTCGTTGAGTCAAGATGAATTGCTTGAGCGCTTTGCCCCGGCGTTCAAGCGCATCAATCCGAAATTTGAGTTGGACTGGGTCAAAAAGATCTGGGTGTCTAAGACAAATTACGCCCAACCGATCCCGCTGGTAAATCACTCAAAGAATATTCCTGCCATCGAAACACCGCTGAAAGGCTTGTTTTTCGCTTCGATGAGTCAGGTTTACCCTTGGGATCGGGGGACGAATTTTGCGGTGGAAATCGGGCGTAGGGCCGCAAAAATACTGATCGGAGAAAAACAAAGATGATTGGTTAATAGTGATAAATAATCAATTCATCAAACCTCAATATGGCATCGGCGGATTTTCCGGGATACCGGCCCGCATTCTAGAATACTGTGCCTCTGGCCAATACGATGCAGTGGTGTTGTTCCTAGCAGATTGCTTTGGCTGGCGGTTTTACGAAAAATTCCAGGAGAACCCGTTCTTAAAGCGCCTGACGAAAAACGGAACAGTAGAAAAACTGACCGCGCAATTCCCGTCCACCACAGCGGCGCATGTCACAACCATCCACACCGGATTATCTGTAGGGCAAAGTGGAGTCTATGAATGGTTCTACTATGAACCACAAGTAGATCGTATCATTGCACCGCTATTATTTTCCTTCGCCGGAGACAAAAAGCGGGATACACTCAAAGATCTTGTAGATGCGACCAAACTATATCCCAAACAAACTATCTATCAAGAACTAAATAAGCTGGGCATAGACTCACATTACTTTGGGGTTAGGGATTACACACCCTCAACCTATTCAAACATTGTCATGCGAGGGGTAAAGTTGCATGCTTTCAAGACATTGCCTGAAGCGCTGGTCAATCTGGGGATTTTGCTTGAATCAAAAGACGGCCCTGCCTATATCAACTTATATTTTGAGAACATTGACAGCACGTGCCATAAATACGGGCCAACAGCCCCACAAACCGAAGCAGAGATTCAGGCTTTTTTGCTTTTAATGGATTATTTCTTTACGCGTATTTTTACGGGCAAGAAAAAAGTTCTTTTCCTTATGGCCGCTGATCACGGCGCATCCGAAGTTGACCCCAAGACAACTATCTATCTCAATAAAGATAAAACCTTTAAAGGGGTGGAACGTTTTTTCAAAACAAATCGCATGGGAGAGTTACTTGTCCCAGCAGGTTCGGCTCGGGATATGTTCTTATATGTCAAGGATGAGGCCATAGATGAAGCTCAGGAATTTTTCACGAAGCGGCTCAAAGGAAAAGCCGAAGTGGTCAAGACTGAATGGCTAATGGACCAAGGCTATTTTGGTCCGGAGATTTCAATCCCATTTCGGGAACGTGTGGGCAATCTGGTTATTTTGCCCTATCGTCATCAGTCGGTCTGGTGGTATGAAAAGAATAGATTCGAGCAGCACTATTACGGCAACCATGGCGGGTTGACAGTGCAGGAGATGGAAATTCCTTTTTTCCAGTATATTATTGAGTAACAACCTGAGCGGAAGCCCGGTTCAGTTATTACAGTTAACTTACAAAACTACATACTGCTTCTTGCATAAATGGGCGAACTTATCGAAGGGCTTTTACAGAAAGAATCGATTATTTCGGTACAGGTGTTTATGCAGCACACAGTAAAACACTTATCTGGTCAAGGCGTCTTGCGCTTTTCTTTCACAAAAACCACAATTTATTAGGTGAGTGGTGTAAAATAAGGCTGCAAATAAAAACGCCGCGACTGCGGCGTTCACTAACACCAAACAGGAGATTTTCCCCATGTATCATACAATTATTGTTGTAGGCAATGTCGGCCGAGATGCAGAGATGCGTTTCACACCATCCGGGCAGGCCGTTGCTTCGTTCTCAGTTGCGACCAACCGCCAATATACCTCCTCCAACGGCGAGAAGGTCAAAGAGACCATCTGGTTCCGTATATCAGCCTGGGGCAAACAGGCTGAAGTATGTAATCAATACGTTAAAAAAGGCATGAAAGTGCTGGTTGAAGGCCGTCTGACAGCCGATCAGGAAACTGGTGGCCCAAGAATCTGGACTGGAAAAGACGGCTCTACGCGCGCTTCCTTTGAGGTCACTGCTGGTACAGTGCGTTTCTTATCCTCGCGGGGAGAGTATGACGCAGGTGGGGGTGGCGGTGCTCAGGAAGATGCTGGTGATATGATGCCGGCAGAGGACGATATACCATTCTAGTACCCGGACAACATGAATAATGATGGTTGAAATTGCCCTACGCAAAGGGATACTTCACCAATCAAAATCAACTTGGACGAGCACTAGTGTTTCGGTTGTTTGGCAGATTACTTAGATCGACTTAAATTATTAATCCTGCAAGACCAGTTAGGTTTAGTATAGTTGGAGGCAAATATGACCACTCCTAAAAAATCTCCCCCCGGCCCCAATCTGCACAGCCCCGAAGGGCTGAAGACGATATATACGAACTTAGCGCGTATCGCCCACTCTCCAGCTGATATTGTTATTGACTTTGCCCATCTGCTGCCGGGTGAAAAGAATGCGACGGTCAATGCGCGTGTGTTGATGACCCCCATAAGCGCTAAGTTGTTATTGCGGGCCCTGACAGATAACCTCTCACGCTACGAAGCTGCATTCGGCGAAATTAAAATGCCGGGCAATTCGGCCTTGGTTGAGAATCTCTTCCGTCCACATCAACCGCCAGAGCCCCCAAAAGAAGAAAAAGAATAATATGCACAAACTCGAAGAAATTGTAGATCGTATTCGTGAAGAGTTTGACATCCGTACCAAAGCACGTGACAATGCATTGGCACAAGCACGTCAGTTAACCCGCGCATGCTCGTTAGCAATTCGGGCTGTCCACCGAAATGATTTAGACGCTATGAACGAGCAGTTGTCTGCGGCACATAAGCTGGCCAAACCATTAAGCACTGATCTCCGTGACCATCCTGACCTTTACAATGCCGGTTATACACAGGACGCGCTAAAGGAATACGTGGAAGCTAATATAACTTGTGCTTTGATCCAAAAACAGCCGCTTCTAACACCAGATGAATTGAACGTCTTAAATGCAACCTACCTCAAAGGCCTGGCAGAAGTGGTTGGTGAGTTACGCCGGCGGATCCTAGATATTTTGCGGCATGGCTACTCGGAAGAGGCAGAACGGCTGCTTGGTTACATGGACGATATTTACTCGGTGCTTGTCACCATTGATTATCCGGATGCAATTACCTTCGGTCTGCGCCGCCAAACGGATATAGCCCGCAGCATCATCGAAAAAACCCGTGGCGACATTACCTTCAGCCTGCGTGGCGAGCATCTAGAAAAGGCGATCGAACGGTTAAGTGGTCAGTTAAACGGCCAACAAGCAGAAAACAGGAATGAGGCGGATCAGAAATCAGATTAGGGAATGAATTTGTTAATGGTCATTTTAATATTTTCCATTAATATTCATTGGTAGGGCCACCTGGTTAGTCACTCCTTCAAATTAGAGTAGTAAGCCTTTATTATGGCAAAATCTGGACACCGATTCCCCCTCGTCCTTTACAAACATATGCTTAATCGTTGGTGGCCTACAACATTCATGCTGTCACTGGCCTTGTTCGCCACTGCCTGGGGAGCCTCGCGAATGTCACTTGGGCAGGGGGGTGGCCCTTACACAGTCATAGCAATAGCAGGCCTAGGTGGTCTTACGCTTGTATTTACCTTATTCTTGTTTTTCATTCGCAAAGCAGCATATGTGCAGCCTTTTGGTACTTATTTGCACTTGGTAACGCCATTTTTGCGGATTAACATTTCCTATCGTAGATTTCGGGGAACTACAACAACCGATATGCGATCATTATTTCCACCAAAAAGCTTATCGGGCTGGCAAAAAGATATTATTGGACCGCTTTCTTCCATGACAGCAATCGTGATCAACTTAAATGGATATCCGCTCCCACGGTTCGTATTAGGATGGTTCCTCTCCCCTTTTTTCTTTAAAGATAAGACGCCACATATCGTAATTCTGGTTAGGGATTGGTTACGCTTCAGTTCTGAATTGGACAGCATGCGGATGAACCGCGGGCAAAGTGCCAAATCAGGTGCGGTCGATAATTCCATTCTTTCTAGAAATTCTCGCAAATGAATATCTATTTCGCCTGCTCTATTACAGGAGGGCGAGCTTACGAATCAATTTATCAGGAAATTACGGCTGCGTTGTTGGAAGATGGGCATGAAGTGCCCACTGCCCACCTGGCAGAATCTAATGTATTAGCTCTTGAGAAGGTGGTTGATGCACGCGTAGTTTTTGAGCGCGATGTCGCTTGGATCAGCACTTGCGATGCCGTTCTCGCTGAGGTAAGTGTGCCTTCGCATGGAGTGGGTTATGAAATTGGAATTGCTCTTGAACAGGGCAAGACTGTCTTGTGCCTAGCAAAGGATGGCATTCCAGTATCGAAGATGATTACTGGGAATCCACATCCGAATTTGCGAGTCATTATTTATAAAGAAGTATCTGAGGGGATTACAGAAATGCGCAAACAATTAGAAAAAAAACCAGTAAGATCAAATCATAAGTTAGGGAAATAAGACCCAAAACCAATACCTAATAATCACATGAACCTTACGCTATTGAAAACTGTCTCAGGTTAGTTAATAAAATACTCAGACATTTCATTCTTGGCCTGCCACCCAATTCTAAATTAAATAATATAATAGTGAATACAGGAACCGCAAATGTGAGGTAGCCTGTCCTATGGAGGGTGTTCGGATCCTATTTTTTCAATTTGTTCAAAGTCTTATTTCTAGTCGAATTGTAGGTAGGTAATACTACAAAAAATGTGGATCCTTCGCCTAGCTTAGACTCAACCCAAACGCGACCCTGATGCCAATCCACAACGGATTTAACAATTGCCAGGCCCAACCCAGAACCCCCAACTTTTTTTGATACGTTACTGGCCCGATAGAATTTTTCAAAAACTCGGGGCTGTTCGGAAAGTGGGATGCCCGCACCTTCATCAGAAACACTGAATATGATCTGATTATCCTCAGACTTTAATGAGACTCGGATAGTAGAGCCTTCTGGAGAATATTTGACGGCATTAGCCAGCAGGTTATCTAATACCTGGCGTATCCGGATAGGGTTTCCATTTAATTCGGGTAGTTTTTTTCCAATGCTTGTATGTAGTTCCATATCTTTTAATTTGAGTTGCGGCTCAACTGTAGCCTGAGCGATTTTTAAAATATTCTCCAGTTTGAGATGTTCGCGACGGGTATCAAAGCCTGCCTCTAAGCGACTCATATCGAGTAAGTCATTAACCAATGCAGTAATGCTATCCATACTGAGACGGATTTTATTTAGGAATTCAAGCTGTTGCTCATTGAGAGATCCCACACGGTTAAGCAAATCAGTGTATCCCAAAACAGCTGTGAGGGGAGAGCGCAAGTCATGTGATATGGTATTCACGAATTCATTCTTCAAGCGATCCAGTTGCTTCAAATTGCTAATTTCTTGCATAGTAATGACCGATCCAATACCTCCAATTGGAGTATATTGGGCGTTGTAAGTACGACCATCATCAAAATTGATCGTGTGATACTTTAAAGGCAATGATTGCCCCCGGTTTAACAACGAACTCACGTCTGGGTGATCTATAACAGTGGAGAAAAGTTTTCCTCTAAGGTCTTTCCCTGATAATTCAAACGCCACTTCCATCCCTTTGTTAATTAATAAGATACGCTCTTCTTCATCCAGGATTACAACCCCATCCTGAATATTGGCAAAAATAATTTGGTATCTATTCAACTCGGATTTTGTTAATTTGGCTCTACGTTTAAGTGAAGCAGTGGTGCGCTTTACCTCCCGTCTTAGCCAGTCTCCTAATAAGCGAGCACGGTTTAATCCGCGTTCAACAGCACTAGTAATATCTTCATTTCTTAATGGAGGATACAAGCAACCGCTAAGACCGGCCTGGATAACATCTTTATAAAGAACAAAAGACTCTTGCTCAGAATAAATAAAAATTGGCATAGCCGGGAACCGTTCAAGAATTTCGCCAGCACTTTTGATCCCCGGTATGCCATCAAATTGCTCCTCAATAATAACGAGAGCAGGGATTGTCTCTTTTATGATTTTTTTGAGAATGGTGCGATCAGATGCGTTCGTCGTTTCATAAGAAACAGTCTGTAAGGCGTCTTGAATCGATTTCAAAGCTCTTTCATCATCAAGAGCTAACAAGATTAAATCACGTTTTGCCATTTGGTTTTCTTATTGTTTTATTAACGCTGGTGATTCAGACAGGGATATTATTCCGGTAGATTGAGCTAGTCGATGTATAGCTGCTTTGGATTCTTCGCGCAACATCAACCAGCCTAAATCTGCTTCCACCACCTTAACTGCTGTCTCAACAATGCGCTTAAATAAATTACGTTGGTCTGTCATAGAAACCACAGCTTTTCCAATTGTTATTATCGCCGTCAATTCACCGATTTTTCGTTTCAGTTTTATATTTACACCCTGCAATTTTTTGTCCAATCGTAGGCGAATTCGACCTTCACGAGTTTGGGTGACGCGCGCGCTCTACCACAGATGCAATTTCAGTATCACGTGCAGGCCAGGGTAAATATTCTGTGGCTCCCAAACGAAAAGCTTGGATAATGTTATTCTCCTGTCCCTTGTTGGCGATTACAGCAAGGGGTACCTTTACCCCTTTGTGAAGATAAAGCCACTAATAGGTCTTTTGCTGTCAGACCTGATAAATTCAAATTTACGATTAGTAAATCGGGAGGAGTTTGGATTGATTGTTTTAAAGCTGCAGAGCAGGTTTCAATAACAGTTACTTGATATCCCAGAGGTTGTAAAGTTTGACGGGAGATCAAGTCACTAATGTCGGGGTCATTTTCAACAACAAAAATACGTTCTTTGGAGGTCACCATAGGAAAAAATAAAGCCGTCAATTACCAAGTGTCGGATTGTAACACTTTTGGTGTAAAGCATCTCAATGATATACTTACAAAACCCTGTCGAAGGGGACATATTTATGAACGCACAAGCTCCTGATTTTCGCAAGTTCAACCTTGCTATAGTTATCCCCGCATATCGAGTCGCTGATACGCTAGAAAAGGTACTTACAGATATTCCCGAATATCTGCGCCATATTATTGTAGTAGATGATGCTTCGCCAGATCATACATCTGCGTTGGTGAATAACCTTGCTGGTCGTGACAAGCGTATCATCTTGGTAAAGCACGAATGGAATCAGGGGGTCGGTGGAGCAATGCTGACTGGATTCAAAAAAGCCTTAGAGTTGGACGCGCAGGTGATTATCAAACTCGATGGCGATTTTCAAATGGATTCGGCTCACATTCCGGCACTTGTATCCCCACTTCTGGATGGTAAGGCTGATTATGCCAAGGGCAATCGTTTCCGCGACTTCGAATCGCTCCGGAAAATGCCCTTGATTCGCCGCATTGGCAACCTGGGATTGAGTTTTCTAACCAAGGCTGCTACCGGCTACTGGAATTGTTTTGACCCGACCAATGGTTTCTTCGCTATCCGGGCTGAGCTGCTGGCCCAATTGCCACTTGACAGGATTGACCGCGGCTACTTCTTTGAAACATCCATGCTAGCCAACCTGTATCTACTAGACGCTTTTGTATTGGATGTGCCTATTCCAGCCCGCTATAGCGGGGAACGCTCGAGTATGTCCATCTGGCGGGTGATGGTTGAGTTTCCTATCAAGCTTTTGGCAACCTTTCTCCGTCGCATTTTGCTCAGATATTTTTTGTTCGACTTCTCCATGGTATCGGTCTACTTGTTGATAGGCATCCCACTGATTCTCTTTGGGTTGATCTTCGGTACTGTTAACTGGCTGCAATACATCGAACTTGGCGTACCTGCTCCTACCGGGACGGTTATTTTGCCGACACTGTCGCTTATCCTCGGTCTTCAATTGATGCTCTCCGCCATTGAACTTGACATGAACGCTGCACCAAAAACACCC